>VMFF01000019.1 GCA_007375915.1 Candidatus Doudnabacteria bacterium Gr01-1014_77 | reverse complement strand
ATGGAAAAAATTAAAAAGGCTTTTAAAGCCGAGGTAATCATAGCAAAAGAACGGAAAACCGTCAATTATCCCTGAAAACCAAAGTGCCGACACGAACAAGCCGTGTCGGCACAAAGGGTAAAGCCAAGAGTGAGAAGAGCAGGTCCGTGTCTACGCAGCAACTGCGTCAATCACCTGCCGGGAACGCAGACGATCGTGAGAATCCGCAGTGCTGTAAATACCGATCGCGAGCCTGTCAGTATCGCTCCAGTGGACTCCAAATACACCACCGACAGAATCGCGCGAACCGGAACATAGCGTGGTGCTTGAGATATCGAGGTGTTTCCCTGTTTCAAGAAAATACTTCAACTCATGAAGCAAACGTTCATGGAGTGTTTCACCTTTCATCCCAACACCAGTGAGCAATTTCGCTGAGTGATCCTTCCACTCCTCGTCTGCTTCGACGCGGTCGCGAACCCGGATCGCGTAGTGTCCGTGCGTTGCGTCGCGGCTGTTAACAATGACGAGGTTCCTGAAATCTGAACCCGCGTACGTAAACACGGGGAACTTCTCACCACACTTGTCGAGTACCTGCTGGATCGTGAGGCCCTGAGGAACGACGATCAGCCGGTCAAAACCTTCGCGACGTTGTGGGATGGTGATTCCTGCGAAGTTGAGGTCGAGGCCGAACTCATTCTTGTAGAAATGGTACCACTCCATCAACTTCTTGTTAGCGGTCCATTCGAGCGAGTACTTCGCGAAAACCGCCCGAATGTCCTTGCAGAAAGCGCGCTTGTTTGAAGTGATGTTCTTCGCATCTGCAAACGACAGTGGCGGCATCGCTTGGATAAGCGTTGCGGTTAAGTCAACTCTCTGACCTTCGGTCATGGGGCGGACTGTATCATGTCTTGGCATGATCTGTTCCTCCTCTACGAGTGAAATTGTCCGAAGCGTCTGTCGGATCCGCAGCTTGTCTCAAGGACGAGGCAAGATTAAATATGATGCCACAATAACTTGGTTGGGTCAAGAATTAGGTATATGCGGATATTTCCTCTTGTAAGCAAATACTGTGCCCAAAGCAATAGATATCATTATGATAAACAGGATTATTAAGGACACGAGCTTTCCCATTGATTGCATGGATATTGCAATTCCACCAAACACAACCGCTATACCATAAAGACTCAAAACAGTTTGTTTTTGTGAAAAACCAAGATCTAAAAGCCTAAAGTGCAAGTGCTTCCTATCTGCTTTAAACGGCGATGACCCATACCAGATTCTTCTAGCTATGACCCAAGCAACATCAAGAATCGGGATACCCATTACAAGTAACGCTGTCGCTATTTTCCCTCCCAAGAGGACTGAAAAAACACCAAGCATAAAACCCAAGAAAGTGCTGCCTGATTCTCCTAAGAAAATAGATGCTGGGTTAAAATTATAAACTAAGAAACCTGCAATTGCCCCACAAAGGATTATTGCAATGCTTGCTGTTACTGGTTGATTAATTCTTTCTGTTAAAGAAAGAACAAAAAGAGTTAAGCTTGCAATCAAAGAAATACCGGAAGTTAAACCATCCATACCATCTAAAAACTTAGTTGTATATATCATTCCCAGTATGAAAAAGAAAACTAGAATACCGGATGCTTTAATCCCTAATATTAAAAAGTTAAGATTAATTACTCCACCAAAAGGATTTGAAATGAAATTAATCCCCACCCCTATTCCAGACGCAAGAACAACTAAAACAGCTAGTATGGGGAAAATAAATTGAGTTCTTGGGCTTAGTGAATACTTATCATCCAAATATCCTCCGATCATTAACAATGATCCTCCAATAATCATTCCCCAGAAAAATCGCATTGGTATGACTATGAGGTCTACTTCAAAAAAACGGAGATACACAAATAGCGAAATCATGAACGCAGCAAAAATAGCAAACCCACCAAGCAATGGAATTGGTCTGGTGTGTATTTTTCTTGGATGATTAGGAAGATCAACTGCAGAAACTTTAAAAGCCAGCTTCTTAACAACTGGGGTTATGAACAAAGCAATTAAAAATGCAAGAAAAAAGAAAAATGTGTATTGCATATTAGTCCATTAAGTTTGCTGACATTGCATCAGGAGTTCCTGATGATTTTCTTGATTTAGGAGTAACCCAAAAACCCATATACTTTCCAAGCATTAATCTTGTTTGAGCATCAACAGCTGGGAGACTTCCAAAGAAAACAGAGATTATTGGAACAAAGAACCACTGCAAATACATACTAACAGTTCTCCAGATCGTGTACTTCTTTGGTCTTGGAGGAAGCAAGTACATATTTATATATACTGAAAAAATCAAAAACAAAGTTGCTGTGGTCATTAATATCCTTGTCATAAAAGGAAGATTAACCGCAAAAATCGTGTTTCCAAAATTACCACTACCAATAACTAGAGGGAGCCAACCTAAAGCAGAAATGACTATAGACGCTGTTGCCCAGTTATAATTTCCTTCAATGTATTGGAAAGCTTTGTAAAACCTATCCCAGCGAGGAGCTTTAAGCTTAAAGAGCGCTGGCATTAAAGAAGGATAGTACTCGACATTGTAAGCCCAACGTCTTTTTTGCTTATACTGATTAATTAAAGTTTGAGTATATGTATCTGCTAAACAAGTATCTAAAGAAACAGACATAAACAAAGGAACTGTTCTATAATCACCATTGTAATGCAGATAACACTGCCAGAAAATATATCCATCTTCATTAATTAAATCTTTTCTCCAAAAACCAACTTCTTTCAAAGCTTTCAAAGTCATACTGTGCGAAGAAAAGGTTCTTAATCGGTTTGGTCTTGAAGATTCAACGAACTGCCAAAAAGTATTGCTTACAGAAACAACTCTAATGAATGCTGGGGAATCCCAAATGTTGTTGTTGTAAACAGCAATTGGTTGATAGCTTGAACGATATGGTTTTTCAGCAGTTAAAAACTCATACATTACTCTTGCAAAATACTGCGGATGAACCATGGTATCTGAATCAAAATTTGAAACTATGACATTATCAATAGGAATATTTAATTTTTCTAATTCAGGAAGAACAGATTGAACAGCCCAAGAGGCATTTGCGCTCTTCCCTTTTATCTCCCCTTCCAATCCGTCAGGATGAACAGAGATAAAGAAACGGAAAAAATCTTTTTCATACCTTTCTTTAATTGTTCTTGCAATCTTTTGAGCAGACTCACCCATTCTTTCTTCGCTTGCAAGAATAACTATCATCTTATCCTTTGGATAGTTGGCTTGTTCCAATGATCTGATCGTTGTATCTAGAACCTCTTCGCTTTCATCAACAAAGGGATACAACACAAGATGGTAATAATCAAGGTAGTTAGCGCTTTTTCTTCCAATTGTTAAAAGCTTACCGATTCTTTCCATTTCATCTTTAAAATAGCGCCTTGCTCTGCTGGTTTTAGCGTATCTTAACCGCTCAGAAAGATATTCAATATATTTTGAAAAATCATGCAACTGATCAACTAAAAAGCGCCAATCCAGCGTTGCAAAAAAACGATATCTTTTGTAAGAAAAAATAAGATGGAATGATCCATTGATTGCTTTAAATAACCAGTAAAGATCAAAAAGAATTATAAACACAGAAACCCAAACTGGATGGTTCCTTGAAAAGAAAAGAGCAAAAAACAAAGTTGCCCAGAACATCGCGCCTGGGATTATTTCAAAGATACGCTCTACAAAGCTTTTCTCTTTTAAAGACATATTAAATAACAATGATTGACTTCAAAAACAAAACTGCTATTAAAATTAAAGCTTGTACCACCATAGTTACTGCGATAACTATCTTAGCAGCAAACTCTTCTCGTTCTTTGGTATATCTGTAAAAAATATAGTTTGCAACAAGTATTAACAACCCAACTAAAGGCAAAGAATACAAATAATAACCTTTGGTAACAATATCAGGACCAAAGAAAACATTATAATGCAAAGGCAACGGCTCTGCGTTTGGCTTTATCTGGGTAATAATTACAACCCATGATATAATATTCAGGAGAGCGCTAACAGCGATCTGAAACAAAATATTTCTTGTATACTCTAACACCTTATTCATGGTTTTGATTATACCAGAAAACAATTAATTTTTCCACTAAACAAAATGAAAAAACACTATGTTTTGCTTGGGTCCATTCTATTGGTCGCAGCTTTGCTACGCCTATTTAATTTAACCGCTATCTCTCTTTGGCATGATGAAGCTTTCTCTGCGTTGCTTGTAAACTACAGCTGGCAGGAAATGTTCTACAGAATCGGATTAGATGTGCACCCCCCTTTCTACTACGTCATTTTAAGGCTGTGGTCTGATGTATTTGGACACTCGCTTTTTGCTTTAAGAGGTTTCTCTGTATTTTTTGGTATTGCAACTGTATGGGCTGGGTATGGCTTCGTAAAAGTTGCGTTTAAAAAAGAATCTCTAGCGCTAGCAACAGCTCTCCTTATTGCTGTTAATCCTTTTCAAATCCAATATGTTACTGAAGCAAGAATGTATACGTTAGGAACTTTTCTGTTGTTGATCTCTGGATATTTTCTTGTTAAAGCATTTGATACGAAAAAAATTGTTTACTGGCTCGGCTTTATACTCTCAACCAGCGCAGCTATGTACACCCATTACTACCTGTTCTTCTCTATCTTTGGTATTGGTCTGTTTGCCCTGTACTACCTGTTCAAAAACTACCGTTTAGAGTTAAAAAAGTATTCTCAGCTTGTTTTTTCATACATTATCGTCCTTCTTCTGTACGTACCTTGGCTAAAAACCTTTAAATACCAGTTTACACAAGTCCAGGAAAACTATTGGATCCCAAAAATGCACGAATGGTCAGTTCCATTAACTAACTGGAGAATGATCTTTGGAACTGGAGCAGACAGCAACAATCCAATAACTAAAGTTTTCTTGGTTATTGCTTCCTTGTTTACTATTTTTCTTGTTTATCGAGTCATTAAAAAAGAAAAGTCCATTTACAAATGGCTTGCTTTGTTAGGAACAATTGTTCCCTTCTTAGGAGCACTGCTTCTTTCGTTTAAACAATCAATATATCTTGATCGATATTTTCTTTTCGCCGGTCTTTTCTATACAATCCTTCTTTGTTTGTTCATCTTTGAATTATCAAACAAAAAATTAAAGTATGGAATATATATTCTAATGGTCGCTGTCTCCATATTAAACTGGTGGGGTTTCTGGAGCTCTATGGATATTAAGCACAAACCTGGAATGAGCTCTGCTGCGTCGTATTTAAACAACAACATTGAGCAAGGAGACATTCTACTGATCGGTTCTTCTTCTGAATTCTTTAATTTTAAATTCTACAACAGATCAACAGCATCACCCTTGCTATACATTCCTGGCATTTCTGAGGTTAAACAATTACCACACTTTTCTGGAACAGCACTTCTAACCAACGCAGAATTAATTCATGATTTAAACAAAGACGTAGAAAAAGGTAGTACTGTCTGGACACTATGGACTAATGCTTTCGGAGGGGTAAAACCAGAAGTTCCTCAAAACTGGGTTCAAATCGGACAAGATCATTCTTGGGAAGATGTAAGACCATTTGCCGGAACTTGGATTATGGTTGATGAATATCTCGTGAAATAATAAAAAAGCCTAGCGAAAGCTAGGTTTCTTTATTTCAACAAATCATTTAGCATCTGCGGTGTTTGTTGAAGCTGTTCTGTTGAAACATTAGATGAAGAAAGAATTACCTGGAAGATTGCTAAAAACGCTCCTGCAGTGAATATTGTTATTAATACGCAAACAAGAGAAACCTTGTTAGCGTCTTTTTTATCACTGAAAACAAAAAAGTAAAGCGCGATAAACAAACCAAGGGGCATAAAAAGAAAAGAAAACAAATACGCATAGCGTTTGCTTTTTGCGCTTACATTATTCTCTTCTGTGTGCTCTAGGGCACTCATCATAAGCTTGCTTACATCTACATTCTCGTTTTGTTTTGCAAGCTCTGAGTATTGCTCTATCTCCTTGGTTATTTCTTCCATATTATTCTATTACTGTTCCTTTAAACTTTTTACCGGAAAGTAAGTTCTCTAGATTTTTAAAGTTTTTTCCATTCATGACAACAACACGCAGTTTGTTTTCTTGAGCATGTTTGCTCGCAATTGGATCAAATGGTGCGTGTAAACCCGGATCCCATTTATTACCTACTATTTTCCTAAACTCAGTCCATGATATTTTCTCTATCTTTTTTGCTCCAGCGAGTTTTGGATCTTTGGTATATACATAATCAATATTGCTTAAATTAATTACTGTCTTTGCACCATAGTTCTTAGCAATTAACACTGCGCAATAGTCTGTAGAGTTTCCTGGTCTATACCCTGCACCGATTATCAAATCCGCTTTAATATTATGTTTCTTTGTCGGATCTTTAATGACCTTCTGGTATGTTGTTCCTCTAAATATTGTTCTTAAAAGCTGAGCATTTAAACGGGTTGCATGAATACCTAACCAGTCTAAGTCCTCAATTGGCATTTTATGAACAACAGCAGCACCTGCATCTCTGTATTTTCTTGCTGTTGCTCCTCCCCCTGCAACAACTATAAATCGGTGGCCTTTTTTTATTTGTTGTTCTATGAAAACCTTAAACTTCTTTAAGAAACCAATATCAATACTATCAGGTACAAAAACTGAACCTCCTAGTGAAAGCACAAATGTTTTTTTTGCCATTTTCATTGTTAATTAGATTCTAAATTAATATTTGTATTAGCACACTTATCACCTTTGAAACAGGCATAAGCATTTTTTTCAAAGCGTAAATCAAAATATGCAAGACGGTTTTGTTGATCTGGGTTTAGTTGAATCCAGAGGGTATAGAAACGATCAAGAAAAACTTTTGAATCTGTGGTTGAATTAAAGTATGCAACAAAGCCTTTTCTAAGATGAACTATTAATTGGTCTGATGCTCTTCCTGGAATCTCAAATGATTCGATTGGTAAAGACATTTTCTTTTCAATGTTGTCATTTAGATACTGCAGGAAATCATTTTTTTGTTCATTCAAAAACTTTTCTCCTGGATTAACAGATTCTTCTGCACTGTCTTTTACTTTTTTAAATGCTTTAAAATCTGAAAGAAGTTGTTCTGGCGAAATACTGCTTCCTATGGTTGAGTCTGAATTCAACACATAATAATTAAAGCCCTGCTCTAAAACAAACTCTGGTGTCCTCTGATCTATAACAACTGTAACCTTATGCAATGGTTTTCGTTTGATCTCTATCACTTTTGCTACCTGATAGTTGTTTTCTAAAAGATATTCTGTAAAAGAACGGGTTCCAAAAAAGAAGATGTTTTTTCTAGGAAAGATTCCGGCTCTGTATTTCTGGATATATTCATTAAAGTTTTCTTCGATCTTAACTGCTGCTTGCTGATCTGTTCCTGATATTTCAATGCTGTTTAGCTTTAAAAATGGTGCAAAATATATACAATATACAAAAAAAACAAAGATCAAAGAAGCTATTGTTTTTCTCTGCCAGGTATCAAGACCTAAATAGTACAAGAGTTTTTTAAAAGGTTCCTCAGGAGGTTTATGTACCTCTCTCTTGTATTTGCGAGCGCCTTGAATCTGGCTTTTGTATTCCGGTTGATTAAAGCGTTTTGTATCCATTATATATTTTCTTTTAACTAAGCTTTTGTAATTTTCTTTTTTCCAAACATGAAAGGCTGTAATGATTCAGGAATTACGATAGTACCATCTTCTTGTTGGTAGTTCTCTAAGATTGCTATTAGAGTTCTTCCAGCTGCTGCTGTTGCGTCATTCATATGCACAAGCTCTGTTTTACCGTCTTTTCTTTTAACCTTTATATTTAATCTTCTTGATTGAAAATCAGTCATAAAATCAGAAGTATGAGTTTCTCTGTAACGGTCTTGTCCTGGAAGCCAAGTTTCAATATCAATTTGTCTGTAATCAGGAGCACCCATGTCTCCGGTTGATATTTCGACAACCTGATATGGTAATTCCAAACACTGATTAATGTGCTCTTGTAAAGCAACTATTAACAACTGTTCATCTGTTCCGTTCTCTGCTGTTGTGTATGTTTCCATTTCCAACTTATCAAACTGATGAACTCTTAAAATACCTTTCATGTCCTTGCCATATGACCCTGCTTCTCTTCTAAAAGCTGTTGAAAAACCAATATATCTAATTGGTAATTCATTTTCTGGAATTGTTTTGTCCATGTGTATTGGACCAAGCGTATGCTCTGCACTTCCTACCAAATACAAATCATCGCTTGGGATATAGTATCTTTCTTCTTTTGGCTCTAAACGTCCCATTCTCTGCATTACCTCTGGTTTAATCATCACAGGAGGCAAAACTGGAACAAAAGGCTTTGTTGAAATATTTAAGCCTGCTTTTTTCGCAACCTTTGCAATGACTGTTTCATCAGTTAGGATACTAAGCACTAATTGAATTACTGCAAACTCTAAAAGAGCCATATCGCCTTTGAGGTATGCAAAACGAGCGCCAGTTACTTCTGCTGCTGTTTCTGTGTCAATTATTCCAAGTTCTTTTCCAAGCTCCCAATGTTCTTTTGGTTTGAATGAGAAATCAGGAATATCACCGTTCTTGGAAATTACTGTATTTGCTGATTCATCAGGACCAAAACATCTTGAAATGAGATTATCCAGAGCAAAGCTTGAGGCAATGGTAAAGCCATTAATCGATAAATCATTTGATGCTGTAAAGAGTT
>VMFF01000018.1 GCA_007375915.1 Candidatus Doudnabacteria bacterium Gr01-1014_77 | reverse complement strand
TTGTCTTTAACTTTTTCTTGTCCAACATAATCCGAAAGTTCTTTCGGGCGTAGTTGCATATCTAAGGTAGTGTCTTTCACTAGAGGAGAAAGAATCTTTTCTTCTTGTTTTTCTTCCTTACTTTGTTTTGATGATGAGATCATACTATTGTCCAGAAGTATTACTTGTTTCACTATTTGTTTGAGTTGGTGGAGGAGTAGGTACAGGATCAGTGTTTTCTACAGGAGTTCCTCCGCCAGGTAATTCCAATGTTTTATGAAATAGAGCAGGGGATTGATATACACTTTTAAACACCTCTTTCTTTATTGTACCATCTGTGGTGGTAACCGTTCTGCCCCAATTTGCTTTCATTGAACCGTCAGGTTGTTTGTCATATGTATAAGGGGCATCAAACTCCACCTTTCGCTCATCTTTTGTCCCATATATATAGAAGCGGAGGTGGTTTCCTTTTTCTAAAACAGGCCATATTAAGATATGTGCAGGGGAATCATTTATAAACTTAAGGTCTTGGGATCCTGGATATATAGTGGCATCTGTGCCTTGTGGCGCGTAATATTGAACAGCATACGAGTGGTTTCTTCGTTCAGTTATAGGGAAACCTGCTTTCATTGCAGCCCTAAACATTGTTGAAGAAACCTGGCATAACCCACCACCAAACTCAGGAACAGTCCCTTCTTTTTTAATAACCAACTCAGGAAGAAACCCATGTTCACCATCTACCGGTCCGAGATACTTGTTAAAAGAAAAAGTTTCTCCTTGAGCTAGAATAGTTCCTTTCTCTTTGTTAACACCAACTTTGATATTAAAAATTCTGTTTGCAGGAGATCCCGAATAGTTAGATTCTCCGAAGGCAATCAATTCATTAATGCCCATGTCATTAGTATCAGAGAGTTTAACATTAGATTCAGTTTCATTAATAACCAAGGTGCTTTGAGTTTTTTCTTCATCCAAATCAGAAACTATTTGATCTATTGATGACTTAGTGTCTAAATCACGACCGTTTCTTCCCGGATTAAATTCAACTGCAACACCGTTCTCAGTTTTGAAAACAGCATCTTCAGGATCACCATTAATTTCAGATGCTATGTCTTTTAGGGATGAATATATAGCTGGAACATTGTAATTAACAAAAGTAGATTTAGTTTTTGTCTTATTTCTCAATCCTAATTCAGTTAAAACAAAAACTTCAGCATTTTTTTCAGGCTCTAGAGCAACAAATTTCAAACTAGTAGCAGTTGGTTTTTGCCAAACCTTAAAATCAGAAGAAGGAATATTAAATTCTTGCTCCTCGGTTACTAAAGTAAAGGCTTGAGCTCTTTCAGACAAAGAAAAAAACACCACCCCCAGTATTAACAAACCAATATTATATTTTAAAATTCTTTTTAACATTTTTTATTGTTATTTTTCTTTCACCTGTTTTTACAGAAACAACCTCTAATTTAAAAAAAATAGTTTTCTTAGGTAAGTACTTTTTAATTCGTTCAGCCCATTCGATTACAAAGGTGTTGTTTTTCTTTTCCCAAAGCTCTTCTAGCCCCAAACCCTGGACTTCTTTTATGGAATTAGTTCTGTAAAGGTCAAGGTGATAATATGTTTTCCCATCATGAATATATGGAACCATTAAAATGAAAGTAGGGCTTACTATTCTGCTTTTAATCCCAAGTTCTTTGAATAAGAGCTTTGTAAAGGTGGTTTTACCAGCACCAAGCTCCCCACTTAAAGCGAGAATTTCCCCACCTTTTAGGGTTTTAGCGACTGCTTTTGCTAGTTTTTGAAGTTCTTTTAAGCTCTGTATCTTTAAAACCATACTCTAATTTTATCAGAAACTAAGGGTATTGCGAAAAACGCGGTAATATTGTATATTTACGAGCTATGCAAAACCCAGACCAACAAAAACTTTTTGAATTAATAGGTAAATCTCAGAGGATTCTCATTGCTTTGCCTGCTAATCCAAACGGGGACACCTTAGGTGGCAGCCTTGCCCTGGCTGCTTTTTTGCGTAAGCTAAACAAGGAAGTAGAAGTGTATTGTGAGAAAACAGATTTTGGAGCCCTTTCATTTCTTCCTGGTATATCAGAGGTTCATCATGAAATAATTTTTCCAAAAAGTTTTGTAATCTCTGTAAAAACAAAAAATGCCAAGCTTGATGAATTAAGCTATGACATGCTTCCTGAAAATGTAAACATCTATCTAAAACCAAAAGAAGGAATCTTTACTCCAGAAGACGTTTCATTCTCAAACGATGTTACTCAGTTTAACTTAATAATTTGTGTTGACGTTGCTTCTTTAGAATCACTCGGAGCGTTGTATGAAAAAAACGCAGAAATGTTTTTTGCAGTTCCAAAAGTTAACATTGATAATCATATACATAATGATAACTACGGAACAATAAACATTGTAGATGTAACAGCGTCCTCTTCATCTGAAATACTGCTCGCGCTATTAAGAGATTATGAAGCTTCGCTAATTGATGAGAACATAGCAACAAACCTTTTAACAGGAATAATTACAGAGACAAATAGTTTTCAACATAATAAAACAACTCCAAGCTCATTCACTAATGCTTCAGAGTTAATTGCATATGGTGCTAAGCAACAAGAGATAGTAAAAAATCTTTTCAAGACCAAACAACTTCCTGTGTTAAAGCTTTGGGGAAGAGCAATGGCAAGAATTCAAAGCATGCCTGAATACAACACAATCTTTTCAGTAGTAGGAATTTCTGATATTGAAAAATCAGAAGCCGGAGAAGGAGAGATATTCCAAGTTGCACAGGATTTCATGGTTAATATAAATGACGCTAAAATGGTTTTCTTTGTTGCTGAAAGACCCGAGTATTTAGAGATGTATGTTGCTTCTAATCCCAATATCAAATTAAAAGAACTAGTTAATTACCTTGGTGGTAGCTTTGTTGCAGATGGTTTAGGTAAAATCATCTTAAAAGACAAGCAAATCACAGAAGTTGATCAATTCATCAAAGAAACGCTTTCTGATTTGAAGAGCAGACTTGGCATATAGTATACTGCAAGCATGCAGTTACAAGATGAACAGAAACAAAAAGATTTTCAAAAGAAACTAACTCAAGTAAATCGAAAAATGGAAGAAGAGCAAGCTTCACAGGGCTCTTTCATTTTTGGTGTACCATACATTGATCTTTCTACATTCCCAATAGATTTAAATGCAATGAGCTTGTGGAGCGAACAACAGTGTACAGACTCTCACGCCGTTGTTTTTTACAAGGAAGGGAATGATGTTCGTATAGCTACAACTGATCCACAAAATCCTGCTTTAAATAAAAACATTGAATCATTAAAAATTGAACACGGATACAAAGTAAGTCTTTACTTTGTATCTGAATCAAGTTTACAGCAAGCATTTAAAATGTTTCCTAAGGTTGTAAGACACATTGAAGCAAAAGAAGAGGGTGTAGAAGTTAAAGCAGAACAAGACTACGCAGTTTCTTTGAAAGAGTTAGAGGATGGAGCAAAAATTTCAGCAACTCAAATTCTTTCAGTATTGTTAGGTGCTGCTGATAAACACAAAGCATCTGATATACATATTGAACCAGAAGAGCATTTCATAAAAATACGTTTTCGTTTAGATGGTGTTTTACAAGACATGGCCCATCTAACAAAGGACTATCAAAAGACAATCATTTCCAGGATAAAGATACTGTCACATTTAAAGTTAAATGTTGAAGATATTCCACAAGACGGGCGCTTCACATACATGCTTGATTCAAAACCAACAGACGTTCGTGTTTCAGTTTTGCCTTCAGCATATGGTGAGGGAGTGGTTATGCGTATCTTAGGAATGGGGGCAGTAAGCTTAAAATTAAAAGAGCTTGGTTTTTCTGACAGAGATTATGAGTTAATCCAAAAAGAACTAGAAAAACCAAATGGCATGATCATAACAACAGGACCAACTGGTTCTGGTAAAACAACAACACTTTATGCTTTCCTAAATCAACTTAATGAACCAGGAGTAAAAATAATTACATTAGAAGATCCTGTTGAGTATAAATTAGAGGGAATAAACCAGACACCAATTGATTCGTCAAAAGGTCTAACCTTTGCAGCAGGATTAAGAGCAATCTTAAGACAAGACCCTGATGTAGTTATGGTAGGTGAAGTTAGAGACCAGGAAACAGCAGAGGTTGCTCTACAAGCAGCTCTTACTGGGCACGTTGTTTTAAGCACTTTGCACACAAATGATGCTGCAGGAGCTATCCCAAGACTAAGAAATATGGGCATAAAACCATACGTAATTGCTCCTGGAATGAATGCAATCATAGCCCAACGTTTAGTCAGAAAGCTATGTCCAGATTGTAAACAAGAGGTTAAGTTAGACCCCTTTCTTTTAGAAAAGGTTCAGAAAATATTAAACGAGGTTCCAAAAAACTCAGGCGTAGAAATTCCAAAAGAGCAAAAGTTTTTCCATTCAACAGGTTGTGAGAAATGTAACAAAACAGGATACAGGGGACGAATTGGAATCTATGAGTTAATAATAAAAGACGACGCTGTAGAAAAATTAATCCTAGCAGAAGCAGGAAGCAATGAATTAAAACAAGCAATGATTACTCAAGGAATGTTAAGCATGGTGCAAGATGGATTGGTAAAAGCACTCTCTGGGATTACTGATGTTGAAGAAGTATTTAGAGTTGCTCAGGAATAACAAATGAATGAATTTTTAAAAAAGATCATAGTAGAAGCAGGAGACGCGGCTTTTGAGTTTCAAGTAAAAGCTAAAGTAGAATATGCAAAAAAAAGTGCAACGGATATTGTTACTGATGGAGACCTACTTTCAAACAAGATAATTACAGATGCCATAAAAGAGAAATATCCTGAGCACGCAATCCTCTCAGAGGAAGGAGACCACAATCTCGGAGAAGAATATACATGGATCATAGATCCCATAGATGGCACCTTTAACTATTCCAAAGGTGCTCCTTTGTTTTGTGTAATCATTGGCCTTGCTTACAAAAAAGAAATGTTAATAGGCGCAGTCTATGCACCTGCATTAAAAGAATTATACTTTGCAGAAAAAGGAAAAGGTGCTTTTTTGAATGATCAAAAAATTAATCCAAGCGATGTTACAGATATATCATTAGGTTTTGGAAATGCTTTTACTCAGATTGGTCCAAAGCGTCTAGATTTGTTAAGTAAATTTACCGAAGAAGCAAAAAGACGCGATTTTTGGTTAGGTAGCGTAGGAGTATTAGGAGTTTCATTGGCATGGGTTGCTGATGGTAAAAGAGACTGGATAGTTTCACGAGGAGGTAGTATCTGGGATTACGCTGCTCCATCGTTAATACTTACTGAATCTGGGGCTAAAATATCAGAGATGGATGGGGAACCATGGGTGTTAAAAGATGATGTTAATAACATTTTGGCAGCAAGCACAAACGAGTTGCATGAGTACCTCGTAAAGATGCTAAAATAGCGGGGTTTAGGTATAATCAGAGTATGCCTAAGACACCTGAAAAGAGCTTTAAGCGCTACATGTTAGTTGATGGAAATGCTTTAATCCATCGCGCTTTTCATGCCATTCCAAACCTTTCTACAAAAGCAGGTGAACCAACAAACGCAGTTTACGGTTTTTCCGTTATCTTGCTTAAAGCAATAAAAGACATTAAGCCAACGCATATTGCGTTGACTTTTGATTTAGCAGGACCAACCTTTAGACATGATAAATACAAGGAATACAAAGCAACAAGAGTAAAAGCTGCAGATGAGCTTTATGCACAAATTCCAAGATGCAAAGAAGTTGTTGCAGATTTAGGGATTCCAATTTACGAACAATCTGGATTTGAAGCTGACGATATGTTGGGAACTCTTGCAGAACACATCAAGCACTCAAACAATGATCACAAACATTTTGAGGTAATAATTGTTACAGGAGATTTAGACACACTCCAGTTAGTAGATGAGCACGTGAAGGTATACACACTGCGTAAAGGATTAACAGACACAATTATCTATGATCCAGCAGCTGTCTTTGAACGTTACGGAATAAAACCAGAGCAAATGGTTGACTTCAAAGCTATAAAAGGGGATCCATCTGATAATATTCCGGGTGTACATGGAATTGGAGAAAAAGGAGCTTTGGACTTAATTAAAGAATATGGAAGCATTGAAAAGATTTACGCAAATATAGATAAGCTTAAAGAAAAGACTAAAAAACTTTTCCAAGAACAAAAAGAACAAGTAGAGCTATCTTTGTGGTTGTCTCAGATAATCAGAGATGTAAAAATAGACTTCAATATTCCTCAATATGAATTTTCACAGATAAACTACGGAAAGATTGTTGAACTATTCCAAAAACTAGAGTTTAGAACCTTGATTCCTAAACTACCTCAAATATCAGGTAACAAAGAAGTGACAGTAGAAGAAGCACAGCAAATACAGCCTAAAAACAACGAACATTACAAATTAATAGACACAGAGGATAAACTACAAGATTTAGCATCAGAGCTCTCAAAACAAGATGAATTTGTGTTTGACACTGAAACAGAAGGGCTAGGTGCTCTAGATTTTGATCTAGTAGGAATATCATTTTGTTTCAAAGAAGGGCATGCTTACTATCTCCCAGCTGATTTTTTAAAGTCTTCTAAAAACAAAGAAATACACAAGATATTTGCAGATGAGAAGATAAAGAAGATAGGACATAATATTAAATATGACTTCCTAGCTTTAAAGAAATACGGAATTGAAGTAAACAATCTTTACTTTGATACAATGATTGCCTCATACCTTCTATCTCCTGGATCAAGATCACATGATCTAGATAGTTTAGCTTTCAACGAATTTGGATATCAGATGCAACCAATCGAAGAGCTGATAGGAAAAGGGAAAAAACAAATCAGCATGAAAGATGTTCCTAAGGAAAAGGTTTGTTTCTATGCTGCTGAGGATGCTGATTATACTTTTCGCTTAAAACAAAAACTTTTACCTCAACTTAAAAAAGAAGGTTTAGACAAAGTCTTCTTTGATATTGAAATGCCTTTAACCAAAGTTCTTGCAGAGATGGAAGAAAACGGTGTTCTCTTAGATATCCCGTTATTCAAAAAACTAGAAAAACAAGTTCAAGTCGATCTTGAAAAACTAGAAACAAAGATTTACAAAGAAGCAGGGGAAGAGTTTAATATTAACTCCCCAGCACAGTTAAAAGTTATTCTTTTCCAAAAACTTAACATCCCCATTAGTGGTGAAGGAATGTTTGTAAAGAAAACAAAAACTGGATATTCAACAGCAGCATCTGAGCTTGAAAAGATGAAAGGGTTACACCCAATCATTGATATGATTTTAGATTACAGGGAATTAAGCAAGCTCCAATCAACATATGTTAAAGCACTACCTGAATTAGTAAGTAAAAAGGATTATCGTTTACATACCAGTTACAATCAAACAATTACAGCAACAGGACGAATTTCTTCATCTAATCCAAACCTTCAGAACATTCCTGCAAGCAGTAGCGGTTATGCAGCTGAAATACGTAAAGGCTTTTTAGCAGCACCTGGAACAAAGTTAGTTTCAATAGACTACTCTCAAATAGAACTAAGAGTTGTTGCACATTTGTCAGGTGATAAGACAATGACTGAGGTGTTTAAAAAAGGACAGGACATTCATACCGCAACGGCAATGCAACTCTACGGTATTGATGATCCAACGAAAGTTACAAAAGAAATGCGCAGAGATGCAAAGACTATAAACTTCGGGGTCCTTTATGGACTTTCCTCATTTGGTCTTTCTGAAAGAGTTGATATGACCAGAGCAGAAGCATCTGAGTTTATAAAAAAGTATTTCAAAGCATTTTCAGCCGTTGATACATACTTAAAACAAGTTGTTTTTGAAACTAGAACAAACGGATACACACATAATGAACTAGGAAGAAAAAGATATTTCCCAGAAATTAACTCATCACAATTTCAAGTTAGAGCTGCAGCAGAACGTGCTGCTATAAACATGCCAATGCAATCATTAGCAGCAGATATTTTCAAAATCTCAATGAATAAAATAGAAGAAGATATAGGATTACAAAAAGAAGATATAAAACTGTTGTTACAAGTTCACGACGAATTAGTTTTTGAAATAAAAGAATCAGAAGTTAAGGGATATGCTGAAAGAATAAAAAAGATTATGGAAAATGCGTACAAACTCAAAGTTCCTCTGGTTGTAGATGTAAAGACAGGGGATGACTGGGGTGACATGAAAGAATTAGAAATATAAAAAAATACCGCTGAAAGGCGGTATTTTTAAACTCTTTAAGTTATCTCTTTAAAGCTTTTGCCATTCTAGATTTATTTCTAGACGCTTTATTCTTGTGAATGACACCCTTTTTAGCAGCTTTGTCTAAAGCAGCCATTGCTTTTCTCATTGCTTCTGCAGCTTCACTTTTCTTTCCAGCTTTTAAAAGTTTCTTAACTTCTTTAACGCTGTTTTTTGCAGCTTCTTTAACTGTTAGGTTAAAAGTTCTTCTTCGTGCTGACTGTCGCATTGCTTTAGCAGCACTCTTTGTATTTGGCATTTACTATTTCTTTAATTATATATAGAGGATTTTCTAACGGGTTATGTTTAATTTAACATAATAATCTAGTATTTTCAAGTCATGTATTTAGCAGAATAAACGAAAACGCCCGCCTGATTGTGATTCAGGTCGGGCGCGTTCGCACCTACTGTCGTTAGTGATGTAGCGAGAGGTAATAGAAGATGAGAGCCAGTGACATCCACTTGTTAGGGTGGTGCTTGGTCTCCTCGAGCCAGGTGCGGCCGAGGGCAAAGACGCCGACGACGATCGCAACGCCGAAGTCCTCGATCTCAGCCTTGATGCCCTTCTGGTCAGCGCCGATTATGTCGCTGAACGTCACCAGGTGGGTGACGATCAGGACCATAATCCAGACCCTGACCGAGAACCACCCAAATACGACGATATTGATCGCGCGTTCGAGCATCCCGGCTTTTTCCGTGTGTCCATGAGCGGTCATGTTGCCTCGCCATGTCGGCGGTTTGAGTTAGCATGTTTGTAGGTGCGTCCTGGTTTCGAGTTTCTTCGTTTGTCCTTCAAGACAAACAAATACGCTACAGCCAGAATATGTGACTGTAGCATATTTAAAGGTTTCTGTCAACGAGGTGTTTTTTACGTTTTCTTAAGCTTTTGTATTTTCCTTACCTCTGTGATCCTGTCTCTTATTGTGGCTGCTTTTTCGTATTCTAAGTTTCTAGCAGCAAGATCCATTTGCTCTTCAAGCTCTTGAACGTAGTATCGGATTTCAGTTTTGTCCATATTACTTACATCTGCTTTGTCTAATTCTTGCTCAACAACTTTAGATCCTGATAATCGATCATCTTTTATTGCTTTCTGGATTGTTTTAGGAGTGATGCCATGTTTTGTGTTGTACTCTTCTTGAATTTTTCTTCTTCGCTTTGTTTCTTCTATAGCGGCTTTCATAGAGCCAGTTATTCTGTCTGCATACATGATTACATGACCTTGAAGATGTCTTGCAGCTCTCCCCATAATTTGCATTAATGCAGTTTCGCTTCTTAAGAAACCTTCTTTGTCAGCATCAAGAATTGCAATTAAAGAAACTTCTGGTAAATCTAACCCTTCTCTAAGTAAATTAATTCCAACAACAACATCATACACACCAAGTCTTAAGTCTCTTAAAATTTCCAATCTTTCAAAAGTATCAATTTCTGAGTGGAGATAGTGGACAGCAATGTTTAACTCTTTCATGTATTCAGCAAGTTCTTCAGCCATTCGTTTTGTTAAAGTAGTAACTAAAACGCGTTGGTGTTTTTTAACACGTTCTTTTACTTGTTCAACTAAATCATCCACCTGGTTCTTTATCGGTTTTATCTCAATCGTTGGATCAAGAAGTCCTGTTGGGCGAATTAATTGTTCTGCAATTAACGTTTTTCCTTTGGTTGTTCCTGCTCCTGTTTTTTCAAGTTCATACTTTGCTGGTGTTGCTGAAACATAAACTACCTGGTTAATCTTTTTTTCAAACTCTGTAAATTTTAATGGTCTGTTGTCTAGTGCAGAAGGAAGCCTAAAACCATAATCAACCAGGGTTTGTTTTCTGCTACGATCTCCTTCGTACATCCCACCGATCTGAGGAATAGTCATGTGTGATTCATCGATGAACATTAGGAAGTCATCTGGGAAATAGTGGAGGAGGGTAGAGGGTGGTTCTCCTGGTGTTCTGAAATCAAGGTGTCTGGAATAGTTTTCAATACCATTAACAAAACCCTGTGTTTGTATGGTTTCTAGGTCAAAGTTTGTTCTTTGCTCTAAACGCTGCGCTTCTAAGAGTTTACCTTGTTTTTTAAGGGTTTTTAGTTGTTCGTTTAATTCTCCTCGTATGTTATCCATTGCTTTCTGGAGCTTTTCTTGAGGAGTAACAAAGTGCTTTGCAGGGAATATTTGAAAAGTTTCAATATCTTGAATATCTTCGCCGGTTAAAATGTCGTGTTCAGAGATTCTTTCTATTTCATCTCCAAAAAAAGAAAGACGAACAACAATTTCTGATGATGCCGGGATTATCTCCAAAATGTCTCCCCGGATTCTGTAAGTGCCTCTTTTTAAATCAATATCATTTCTGCTAAATTGAAGATCAACTAATCGTCTAAGCAATGTATCTCTTTTAATCTTCATTCCTTTTTTAAGTTCAAGAGAAAGCTCAAGATAGTCTTCTGGATTTCCTAGACCATAAATACAAGATACTGAAGCAACAATCAAAACATCTTTACGAGTTAACAGGCTTTGTGTAGCAGCATTTCTTAAGCGATCGATTTCTTCGTTGATCTGTGTTTCTTTTTCAATGTAAGTGTCAGTTCTAGGAACATATGCTTCTGGTTGGTAGTAGTCATAATATGAAACAAAATAATGGACAGCATTGTTTGGAAAGAATTCTTGAAACTCAGAAGCAAGTTGCGCTGCTAAAGTTTTGTTGTGTGAGATTATTAAGGTTGGTTTTTGGATCTCTTGAACAATGTTTGCCATAGTAAAAGTTTTGCCAGAGCCTGTCACGCCTAAAAGCGTTTGATCCCTGTTTCCTTTTTTTATGGACTTAACCAATTTTGAGATTGCATCTGGTTGGTCACCGGCTGGTTTGTAAGAAGAATGTAATTCGAACATATATTCCATTCTAACTGCTTAGAGAAGCTGAGTAAATAGCGGTATTTCCTTTAACTCTTTTTGTATATATAATCAATATATGATTGGATATATTAAAGGAAAAATAATCGGGAAAAATGAGCAATCTTTACTACTTGAAAACAATGGTATTGGTTACAGGGTTTTTTCAACACCACAGGTTTTAACAATAGACATTGGTCAGGAGATAGAGTTACATACTCATTTACAAGTGAGGGAAGACGCTTTTAATCTTTTTGGGTTTCAAAGCCCAGCTGAATTGGCTTTTTTTGAGCTTTTAACCACTGTTTCTGGTGTTGGTCCAAAAGTAGCCCTTTCAGTACTTTCTGCTGGAGATCTTGAGTTAATAAAAGGAGCAATAGTTTCCCAAGACGCTGCTGTGTTTACTAAAGTTGGTGGTGTTGGAAAGAAAACCGCAGAAAGAATAATAATGGAATTAAAAGAAAAACTTTCTGGTAGTTTTACTGTTACAGGACTTGGAAAGTCAGATGATCTCTTAGGGGCGTTAGAACAGCTTGGGTATTCAGTTAGAGAGATAAAAGAAGTGCTTAACAAGATTGACCATACATTACCAACAGAAGAAAAATTAAAACAGGCTTTGAAGTATTTAGGAAAATAACTGGGATGCAATTACGAGAGTTTACAGAAGAACAGAGCACAGAGTATCAATCATTGGTGCAAATCAATGGTTGTTTTTTGCAAGACTGGAAATGGGGAGAGTTCCAGAAAAGCATAGGCAAAAAGATTTTTCGTTTTGGGATAGAGGAAAACGGAACGTTGATTTTTATTGCTCAAGGATATCTGCAAGCAATAAAAATATTATT
>VMFF01000082.1 GCA_007375915.1 Candidatus Doudnabacteria bacterium Gr01-1014_77 | reverse complement strand
CAAGACAGATTGAAGCTGCAAGAAGAGCTATGACCAGATACATTCAAAGAGGTGGTAAAGTTTGGATCAGAGTATTTTCAGACAAACCAGTTACAGTACACGGTAATGAATCCCCAATGGGTGGAGGAAAAGGTGCAGTTGACCATTTCGTAGCAGTTGTAAAACGCGGTAAGATTTTGTTTGAGATGGATGGAGTTCCGTTGGAACTGGCAAAAGAAGCTATGCGTTTAGCGTCATACAAATTGCCCATCAAGACTAAGTTCATAACTAAGAATGACTAATATGGATATCAAAGAATTAAAAGTAAAGAATGATGAGGAATTGCGAAAAGACCTTACAGCACTTCAGGAACAAGGTAGAGAAATGCGCTTTAAGCTCAATTCTGGTGAATTAAAGAATCACAGCGAGCTTTCTAAAGTTAAGAAAACTATCGCAAGAATTTTGACAGTATTAACACAACGTTCTAAGCAATCTAAGTAATTTAAATATATGGATCAAGTAAAAAGAACAAAAATTGGAACAGTGACTTCAGACAAGATGGATAAGACCGTTGTTGTTAGAGTTGACTCTTTGAAGCGCCACCCTAAATACAAGAAGAGCTACAAAGTTTCAAACAAGTTCAAAGCACACTCAGAGAATAACGAATACCACATTGGCGACAAGGTTGAGATTGAAGAAACAAAGCCAATGTCTAAAGACAAGCATTTTAAAGTAATTAGAAAGATCAGCTAATAATATGTTACAAGTAAGATCATGGATAAAAATTGCGGATAACACAGGAGCAAAGATAGTTGCAGTGTTTTCAGTCAACGGTAAAAATGCTAGCCGCTATGCTCGTATTGGTGATATTATCGTTGGTTCTGTAAAAGAAGCAGCTCCAAAAGGCCAAGTTAAGAAAGGCGACAAAGTTTACGCAGTTATTGTTCGTACCAGAAAAGAAGTTCGCAGAAAAGATGGATCTTACATTCGTTTTGATGACAATGCCGGTGTTTTGGTAAGCAAAGATTCAGTTGAGCCAAAAGGCACACGTATCTTTGGACCAATTCCAAGAGAATTGAGAGATAAAGGGTTTTCTAAAATTATCAGCTTAGCACCAGAGGTAATCTAATATGTTTACAGTCATAAAGAACACAAATTTAAAGAAAGGTGATAATGTTGCAGTGTTAGCCGGAAAAGATAAAGGCAAAACAGGCAAAGTCATTTCTGTTGATAGAAAGACCATGAGAGTAACTGTCGAAGCTATTAACATGCACACCAGATTTGAAAAGAAACACACTGGCAAGCCTGGACAGAAAATTTCTTTCCCAGCACCAATGTCAGCTTCTAAGTTAATATTGGTTTGTCCAAACTGTGCCAAAGGAACAAGAATTGGCCACCAGATTTTAGAAAATGGTAAAAAGCAGAGAATCTGCAAGAAATGCAAGAAAGCAATTTAAGCTTAAAGAATATATATGAACAGACTTAAGGAAAAATACAACAAGCAGATACGAAAAGAATTGCAGACCAAGCTCGGCCTGAAAAATGTTTTAGCAGTGCCTCAAGTAAAAAAGGTAGTTGTTAATGCTGGTGTTGGTAAAACTTTGAAAGATCCAAAGCTATTAGAATCAGTCATTGCAGACTTAAGAATAATCACAGGTCAGCAACCAGTAAAAACAATGTCTCGTAAATCAATTGCTGGTTTCAAGATTAGAGAAAATCAGGTTGTCGGAGTTGCAGTAACACTAAGAGGCGAGAGAATGTATGATTTCATTGATAAACTTGTTAGCATTGCTCTTCCACGTGTTAGAGACTTCCGTGGTTTAAATATAGATGCTTTTGATGGACGCGGTAATTACAATATTGGTATTAAAGAACAAACAGTATTTCCAGAAATTTCAGAAGAAGGCTTAGAACATTCCTTTGGTTTTCAGATTACGATAGCAACAGATGCAGGTAATGACATTAAAGGTCGAGAACTTTTAAAGAGCTTGGGTTTCCCATTTGCGGAACAAGAGAAATAATTTAAATATATGGCAAAGAAATCGTTAATTGCAAAAGCATTAAGATCAAGAACAAATATGAGAGACTTTGATATGTGTAGAATTTGTTTCCGCGAACTCGCTTGAAATGGTGAGATCCCAGGTATTGTTAAGTCTTCTTGGTAGGATTAATTTAAATATATGTTTACAGACCCAATTTCAGACATGTTAACTAGAATACGCAATGGAGCAGCTGCCCACAAGACAGATGTTTTGATGCCGTATTCAAAGTTAAAACACAACCTTGCAAACATCTTGGCACGTGAAGGGTATATTGCCGGAGTAGAAGTAATAGAAGGTTCTCTAAAACAGCTTTCAGTAAAGATTAAGTATACTTCAAACGGAGAAGCAGTTGTTTCAAGTATTCAGCGCGTAAGTAAGCCTGGTCAAAGAATTTACGTCCCAATGGACAGAATTCCAAGAACCAACGGCGGTTTGGGAGTAACCATTCTTTCAACTTCCAAAGGTTTAATGACTGACAAAGAAGCTCGCAAGCAGAAATACGGTGGAGAAGTAATTTGCCAAATTTGGTAAAGGAAATATTTAATATATATGTCACGTATAGGTAAAAAACCAGTTACAATTCCAAATGGCGTAAAGGCTGAATTAAAAGATCTAGCCTTGAAGATTACAGGACCAAAAGGCAACTTAACAGTTGTCATTCATCCTAAGGTTTTAGTTACGGTTTCAGAAAATGAAATTTTAGTTGATGTTGCAAACAAAGAAAACAAACTTGAAAGATCTCTTTGGGGTCTAACAAGATCTTTGATTGCTAATGCAGTTACAGGTGTTGTTTCAGGATTTGAAAAGAAACTTGAAATTAACGGAGTTGGTTACAGAGGAACAATCGCAGGTAAAACAATTACCTTAGCACTTGGTTTTTCCCACCCAGTTATTGTTGAAGTCCCAGAAGGTTTAACCGCAGTTATGGAAAAGAATGTCATAACCATCACGGGTATTGATAAACAGGCGGTTGGTGAATTTGCAGCAAAAGTTAGAGCTTTGAAAAAACCAGAACCATACAAAGGAAAAGGTATTAAATACTCAGACGAAATTGTCAGAAGAAAAGCTGGTAAAGTCGTTAAAGCTGTTGGTGGTAAATAATTAGAAATATATGAATAGACAAGAACTAAAAATTGCAAAGAGAGTTAGAAGACACAAGCGCGTCAGAGCAAGAATGTCTGGTGATGCAAAAAGACCACGCTTGGTTGTTTTCCGTGCAAACCAACATATCTATGCTCAGATAATTGATGATGCTAGCCAGAAGACAATTGTTGCTTCTTCTTCCTTGGAATTAAAAACCAAAGGAAAGAAAGCAGATCAGTCTGCTGAAGTTGGTACTTCAATTGCAAAAAAGGCTTTAGCAAAAGATATTTCAGAAGTTGTTTTTGACCGCGGCGGATTTAAATATCACGGCAGAGTAAAAGCATTAGCAGATGCTGCACGAGCAGCAGGATTAAAGTTTTAAATATATGGCAAGAGATAACAAAAGAGAGAGATCAAACAGAGAACCAGTAAAACGCGACTTTGAACAAAAGGTTGTTGAAATTAAGCGTGTTACTCGTGTTGTTGCTGGTGGTAAACGCATGCGTTTCAGAGCCTTGGTGGTCATTGGTGATAAAAAAGGAAAAGTTGGAATGGGCTTA
>VMFF01000017.1 GCA_007375915.1 Candidatus Doudnabacteria bacterium Gr01-1014_77 | reverse complement strand
CGGATGCGCGAGAGGAGCATTGGAAAGCTGCGTCAAATGCAATACGGTGACCTCATCTACAGTTCAAAATTCAAATCCCGAACTGGATGAAACACAGAGAGTAGCCACGTGGAGGCCAATGACCAGCCAACCGTAATCGCAATTAGAAGAGAGAGTGTCAAAATGAAACGCACACGTTTCTTCAGAACGAAAACATCGAGTGCCGTTCCGATTGGCAGAATGATGGCTGTAACGATAATAATGTCTAGAAAATCAAGAGCATCAAATACGTCCAGATAGTCGTCCACATAGCCTGGATGGTTCCAAGTCGTAACACTCTTTGCAGCATACACGACGAAAGCTGCTTGGGCTGCAATCACGAACAAGATGTTGAGAGTCTTTCCGAAAATGCGCGCAAGTCGCGTATGCCAGCTGATGTCGTTGGGTTGGAGGTGGTTTGGCTGCTCGGCGCTTTGGACATCGGCTTGTGGTTCGAAAAATGCTGGCGCTGGCTGCGCGTTGGTCTTCTGATCTTGAGAGTTGATTGACATATAGTCAGCATATCACATCCTTCATTGGAATCAAATCGGCAGAGCTTGTCTACGGGACGAAGGGTGTTCCGACCAAAACTCCTCAGTTCCATAAATCCGGGGGACATTGGGGTGCTGGGAGACAGATGGCTGAAAAGTGGTCTTGCATGCGCGCAGATCGAGCATGGCATTAACCTCACGGACTTTGACGTACTCCGAATGCTCTGATACGGTAAGTGTGAGAGGGAACGGGGATGCCCGGGCAGGGCGAGATGTCTTACTCGACAGCACACTTACGAACGGTCATGCAGAATGCATTTATCATCATCTTCTTGGTCACCATCATCGGCATACGGCTTTTTCTGTTCGTTCGCCCGATGGCGGGCATCACAATAGGGCCTGTTCGAGTGCATCATTACATGTGGGGGATAGTTGGAGCGTCGATCGCGATTGTCTTGCATGTCATGCCGCTATTTGCAATTAGCTTGGCGCTCATCATCGACGAGCTGACGTTCGTCTGCATTGGCGGCAGCACACACGAAGACAACTACTCTACTATCTCTCTGATAGGCACGATTGCACTGAGCGCGCTTGTATTCGTACTAAGGAGACAGTTACTAGGATTGGTATAGAGGTCGCGAGCCACTGCGGATTTGTTGCATTACGCCGCGGATCCTTGATCCGCAAGCTCAATCAGATATCCCCGATACAGAAGTAGTTCCGTTCTTCTACACCGTCGCTAACGCGATCGGAAGACGGAATCGACAGACGACTCTTGCGGCCAGGTATTCTGGCCACGGCGTGGGGGTCGACCACCCTTGGGCTTCGCTTTCGGCTTGGGAAGCAGCGGAAGAATCTTGGCTCACTGGGCATCCGTCAGCTCGACTTTCATCGCCGCCTCGCTCGGAGAGAGGGTGCTTTCCTCTCAAACGACCGAACCGCGGTTTAGAAACCACTTCTAGGCACTGCCAAATATCCACAACGCATTTGGGGTACATTTGCCCCGTTGACATGAAGAGAGCCCCGTAAACACGGGGCTCTCTTCATGAGAGATGGTGCCAGTGACTCAGTTCAGTAGTCAACGCTCTCGATGGGTGTTAATGATTGGGACACCTAAGGATGCGTAGTAAATGTATTTACCCCACAAGCATTGGAAACGTTGTTAGAATCCTGGCTGTTATTATTGTCCATAGAATGGCAATCGTAATAAGAAGCGTCAGCTTCGCGAAAAAGCCCAGACGTTTTCGTATGACGATAAGGACAATAACATCAAGCACTGTCACGACAGGCACGAGAGGGACCGCCGAGGCAAGCATAACTGATGGAAAAAGAATTACACCGGAGACTGGAATGTCGAAAGCAAGAAGAAGTGCTGGAACTATGCTTATTGTCAGAAACATGACCAAGATTAGTTGAAGAACAACGACTAGCAAGACACCTAACATCGCTCCGACGATCGTTATCAATCGAGCGGGCCAGCTGGGTTTGTCGATTGGAACGACGGGAGGTTGATGGAGGCGTTCGCTATCGTCTTGCTGCCTCTGATCTGGAAGCGTTGGTGGAAGCTGATTATCATCATGTGAAAGTATACTCTGCATAAATTTAGCATATCAGTTCGGTTTGTCCTGTCAAACGCGTGTGCAGTTAACACCTGTTACCTTACGAATACCAGAGTGTCACCGTATGGTGTTAACTGTACAGAGCTTGTCGCAAGTCTCCATTTATGATATGCTGGCTGTATGAATATCTTCACATTCCTCATGCCCAAGCCTCGCTTACACAGAGAGGCTTTCGATGCATATTTTAGCCGACTGCCGAGCGAAATCGAAGTCGACTGGTTTCGTGATGGGCAATTCATCATTGGTGAAGTCGAGGCAGGCGAACTGAAGTTTCGGACGCAAGGCAAGAACGTTGATGACTTCATCGAAATGGTAAATGACGCTATCATCAGATTGAATAACATTCCAGAGGAGTACATCAATACTGTTCGGTCCTTCCAAGCGTATACCCCATCAGTCGAGGAACGAGCGAAGCTAGCGGATGCTGCAGTCGAAAGCGCCAAGATCTTCGCAAAGAAAGATAAGAGAGCACTGCAATTAGCTTAGACCAGCATGAGTGGTTATGGAGATGTCAAACGAAGACGAATGAAGAGACTGCTGAAGTGGTTGAAGACCACCAAGGGTGTTGAAGTGAAGCAAGGCGGAAATCACACGATCTTGCGATGTATTCAGAATGGTGCGGCGATTCCCGTTCCAAGTAGTCACTCAGTAGTGAACAAGCACATCGTGAAGGACGTCATGGAGTGGTGCATTAAGAATGGTATTTGTACTCGCGAAGAGTTCGACAAGAGACTTTGACAACCGCCCGCCAGGCGGTTTTTGTTTGTGCACAGAAGATCGCACCTTAGGTGCATTCGCCCTTCTGTCCTGACATGCAGTGGGCTGCTAATGTGCAAGAGCAAGAGGAAGTGCAACGGAGACGGATTGGCTCGACCTCTTCACGAAATGCTCTTACACGTCCGCAGAACCCTACGCGGCTTTTCGAGATGTGGCTTCTTGTTCTTCTTCGGACATTTGTGCGAATCGGTTCCGAACTTCGTCTACTATGCCCTGCCACAAAGAACATTAGCGATTGCTAGTGTTTTTTGTTATGCTTATATCAATACAAACATATGATTAAAAGACTTTTTGGTTTCTCTGAGTTTTCTGCTCCCTTGGGAATTAGAATTGTTACTATTGCAACTTCTGTTCGTTGGGCTGGGTGGGGATTTGCTGAATCATTGCTCCCTGTGTTTATTTTTTCCTTTTCTAGAAGTTATGCTGAAGCTGGTTTGATTCGTGCTGCTTATGATGTTTCTTTTATTCTTGCTCTTCCAGTTATAGGGATGGCGGCTGATCGTTTCAAAGCATCTAGCATAATCATGGTCGGTCTTTTACTCTACACCTTTATTGGTGCATCGTATTTCCTTGCTGGTGTTACAGGAATGGTTTTGTTTGTAGTTTTGGGTCGTTTTTTGAATGGAATTACTTTTGCAATGGATTCTGTTGGTAGGGGAACATATTTCAGGAGAAATGCGTCTGATGGTAAGTTAGCAACAATCTTTGGATATTTTGATACAATTGCTAATTTTTGGTGGGTTGTTGCTGCTTTGTCTGGTATGTGGCTCATTCAATACTTCTCAATTAATGAACTCTTGTTCCTAATTACACCAACATCATTGATTGCCTTTTTCATAATTTGGTATTTTCAAAAAACTCCAGAAGTATTTAAACAAAGCAAAGAACCAGAAAAGTTTAATCAGGTCTATGGTTTAGCTCTTAAAGAACTAATTCGCTGGGATTGGAAGTTAAAAGCTGTCGCAATGTTTAATTTCTTCATTGCTTTGATTAGTTCTGTGCTTGCGTTTTTTCTTCCAATTCAAGCATATACAGATGGTGCTGGTTTAAGTAAAACGATTTTGATTGGTGTGATGTTTGCTTTGCCATATATTTTTGGTTGGTGGCTTGGAAAGTGGTTTGATAATCAGGGGTTAAAGACTTTTGCGTATGGACTTGTTGCAATGGCATTGTTGGTCATTTCTTTAGTCTTCATTGGGTCTTTCTGGTGGCAAGCTCTTGTTGCTTTCTGTGTTGGGCTTGTTTTAGAGTTAATTTCTGTTGGGAATAACGAGCTGATTACTGTTTGTGCTCAACCAGAGCATTTTGGCAGAGTAGGAAGCATGATGTCTTTGATTTATGATATCGGGGCTTTGGTTGGTCCTTTGGTTGTTGGTGTAATCATAGATTCACAGGGCATTAAGTTTGCATATATTGTTATGTCAATTTTAATGATTGTTTTGGTTGGAATAGCGTACACATTAAAATCAAAGCTTGATTTTAGTAAGGTTATTGCAACAGATGTTTTGCATAAGAAAATGCATAGGCATATTTAAATATTGTGATATCATATATTTATGTCTGATTTTAAAACAAATCCTTGGGAGACTGACCCTGATGCTTGGAAAGAACCCGAAAAAGAGGTTGAGCCTAATAATCCGAATTTAAGAGCTAGGCCTTTAAAAGCGCTAGACGAATATATTGATTTTTTGTCATATCAGAATGAACTTGGTGATTCTACCGGTATGTCAGATAGAGAGTGGATATATTTTGCTGAGAACGCTCTAAGAATTGTTAGGACAATTGACAGTATTAGTCCCGGTTTAGTTCCAAGGGGTGCTATTGAACATCTAGAACAGATGATTCGTGATGCAGGAGAGTCTTCACGTGAAGTTGGAATGATTGAGGCGCGTCTTCGAACTGAGATTATTGATGCGACTAGAGATATCAGGGGAGCTTTGGAACAATAATGCATAAGTTTACCAGGGAACAGACACAAATCATTTGGGTTCTGGCTCTAGTTAATTTTTTTAATTATGTAGACAGACAAGTAATTTTTCCGCTGTTTAATAGCATTCAAGCAGAGTTCGGTGTTTCAGATACACAGCTTGGATTATTAGGCAGCGTTTTTATGTTGGTTCATTCACTAGCTTCTGTTCCTTTGGGTATGCTTGCTGATAAGTATTCAAGAAAGCTTTTGATAACCGCAGGAGTTACTTTCTGGAGCTTTGCTTCTTTCTTTTCAGGGATGGCTACAAGCTTTAAGGCTTTGCTTGGAATTAGGTCTATGGTTGGTATAGGGGAGGCAAGTTATGCTCCTGCTGCAACAGCTATGATTTCAGATAATTTTCCGCAAGAAGAAAGAGCAATGGCTCAGGGGTATTTTAATGCTGGCATGTTTATAGGTGGAACCCTGGGTGCTGCTTTAGGCGGTATTATCGCATATCATTTTAATTGGCGTTATGCTTTCTTTTTTGTTTCAGCCCCGGGATTTTTGTTGGCTTTTTTTAGTAGTCGTTTGTATGACAAAACAGAGAAGAGTGTTCATCCTAAGATTCCTTTTAAACAACTTCTAAAGAATCCTGCTTTGTTATGGGCAATAGTAGGTGGAACTTTAACTGCTTTTGCAGGTGGTGGATATATTGCTTGGGGTGTTGAGTTTGTTAGAAGATACAAGGGGTATAATATTCAGGAGGCTTCCATAATTCTTGGGCTTACTATGATGATTGCGGGTGTGTTAGGAGTTTTTCTTGGTGGTTATGTTGCTGATAGGTTGCATAAAAAGTTTGCTTGGGGAAGAAGTGATACGATTGCATGGTCTTTGTTGATTGCAGCTCCTCTGATGTTTTTGGGTTTGCAAGCTAATGGAAAGTATTTTCTTTTGTTGTTCTTTTTAGGTTCAATGTTTTTAAGTGCATATCATTCTCCTGCCACCGCCGTTATTCACGATGTTGTTCCTAAACAAGCGCGTGCTACTGCTTTTGCTTTTTATGTTTTGATTATTCATTTGTTTGGAGATACGACTGCCCCTGCAGTTGTAGGAAGAATTTCTGATTTGAGTCAGTCAAGGTTTGGTGGAGATGGGGGATTGCGTCATGGTTTGGAGTTTGTAACAATTTTTGTTTTCTTAGCAGGAATTTGTTTCTTTTATGTAAGTAAGTCAATTAGAAACAAAACGTCTCCAGAATATATTGAAGATTAGTTTTTAAATTGAAAGAGCCCCTCCTTGGTAGGTGGGGCTGCTTTGTTTTCAGGACCAGATTTTCTGAAGAAGAGCTTTCATATATCAGCTCATAGTTCAGAGGCTGTTCCTGACTTTGCTGCTGTCCAGAGCGTGAACAGCGCCAAGGCAACAATCAGATCGATCACCGAAGTGTGACCGATTGTTCGTGTTAGCTCAGAGAAGTGAGCTGTTAACACGAACATCGTGATTGCTGTTGGAATATGCGTCGTCACAGCAACTGTGCTAAAGCTTCGGGTTGTTTTCGCAGTGTTGATTACCGCGCTAATAACCGCAGCTATGGCACAGATAGCAAGCAGGAACATTACCATATATGGTCCTTTCTGTCTGGTTTTTAGCCAGACCCCTCTTGTTAATTTTAAGGAGCTTCCACCCACCGTTTTTCGACGCCAAACGGCTGGTGGCCTAGCAGTATAATCAGACGGGTAGGGGGTTGTCAAATGAAAGGGCTAAAAGTGGTATACTGAATAGATATATGAAAAGAGCAATATTTTTAATTTTGCTGCTTACAATCATTGTTGTTGCTGGTATATATTTCATTTCAAAGATTAAGACAAAACCAAAACAACAGACTGTAAGTGAACAATTTCCTTCTGGAGAAGGTGTTTTTCCACTTTTAGCAGCATCATTTCCTGTTGATAAAAAAGTAGATGCTGTAACTCAACAACCAGCAGCTTCGACCGTTGGTGTTGAAACAAATAGGACAACAGAACAACCTAAAGGCTCTGGTACAACTCCTGTTCCTGCAGAAACAAAAGAAACCCCAAGCATGAAAGCTTGTGGGGTTTCTGGATTGCGTTTTAGTATTTCAGTTCCTGTTGCTTGGGTGTGTAATTTAGAAGAAAGAAATGGAAACGCTCTTGTCTTTTATTTAGACTCAAAAGAAATTGGAAGTATTGAAGTTTTTCTTGGTACTAATCAAAGTTATGAATCATTGAAGCAAGAAGTGTTTGCAAGTTTAGAAAATAGCCTTATTATTGAGAAAGATTTGTTTGGTACTAAAGTCTTTTCTTTTGATAATTTGAAGTATGCAAAATCCGTTGCCTTTGTGCATAGTGGCAACACGTATTATTTTAGAAACAGCTTGATTGATAGAAGCAGCGAATTTGTGTTTAAGCTTTTCTAGTTATTTTTTTAAACCTTCGAATGATCCTGCGCTTGTTTGTAATTGGAACTTTGTTTTTTCACGAAGTTCTTTTAAGTTTCTAACACCTTGGTAGCTCATTGCTGATTTAAAACCATCTAAAAGATCATGAACAATTTCAGAAACAGTTCCAGTAACAACGACCTCTTCAGTAACTCCTTCTGGTCTGCGCATTCGATCTAGGTTTCCTTTGGCAATTCTTTTTGATTGAGATGCGATTGAAGCAGAACCTTCGTAGTTTTTTACAGGAAGCCCTTTTTTGTTGAAGTAAAGCTGTGCTGCTGATTCTTTGGAACCAACTAACAGATAGCCAGTAAAAACAATGTCAGCGCCTGCTGCTATTGCTTTTACCATGTCTCCAGCGTTTTTCATGCCACCATCTGCAAAGATTGTACCATTGTAGTTTTTTGCTATAGCGGAGGCTTTTGCAATTGCGGTTAGTTGAGGAATTCCAATACCAACTTCAGATGTTCTACAAACATGACCGCGTCCTTGGTTTACTTTGACTCCATCAGCCCCATTTTCAAAAAGGAATTTAGCACCTTCTGGAGTTGAAACATTACCAACAATTACTGGAAGTTTTGGGTATTTCTTTTTAACTGACCTTAAAGCTTCTTTTGTGTTTATGGAAAAAGCTCTTGCTGTATCAATCATTAAAATATCAATACCAGCCTTAACTTGTAGTTCTACTTCACGCATGTGTCTTTTTGTGAATTCTTTTCCAACACCAATTGATCCAGCAATCAAAAAGTTTCCTTTGCTGTTTCTAGTTGCTCTAGGATTATGATTTTTGTAGAAAAGTCCATGCGCTGTTATTAATCCAACTAAATGTCCTGCTTTGTTTACAAGAGGAAGTTTCTCTATTTTGTTTTTTCTAAGGATTTTTTCTGCATCTTCGAAACTGGTGTTTGCAGGAGCAACAATAACTTTGTTGTTTCCACCCATTAATTCTTTTATCTTTTTGTTTTCATTGGTTTCATAGAGCCAATCGCGTGTAGAAAGAACACCTACTGGTTTTTTGTTTTTGTCTACAACAACAAGGGAATATATCTTGTATTTATCCATGATCTCTTTTGCTTGTTTCAGTGTTTGGGAAGGGGATACTGTTAGCGGGTTGTCTATGTATGCTGAATCAGTCCTTTTTATTTTCTGGATCATCTCTAACCTCTCTTCTATTGGAATTGTTTGTGGGATGAAACCCATGCCACCTTCTCGTTCAAGTGCAATTACCATTTCAGCTCCAGTTACTGACTCCATATTAGCGCTGCAGATGGGGATATCTAAGTGTATGTTTGAAACTACGCGTGTTTTAAAGTTGTGTATTTCGCTTCTAGAACGTATTTCTGAGTATTTCTCAGGCAAGGTTACATCTGAGAATGTCACAGCGAAATCAACAGGCAATCCTTTGCTTTTTAAGTATGAGTTTACTTGTTGTTCTTCTTTAGGAGTGAGTGTTGTCTGCATATTTATTGTGTTTAATTGCACACCATATGGAAGTATACTCTCTGAAAACAAGTGGGGCAATAACTGGGGAAACATTGATTTTACAGTATATATTTTATGGGGTATTTAAAGGGTTTTTTTGACCTGTGTCTTAGATCATTGACAAAACCCTTGATTTTACTAGCTTTTTTTAATCCCTGTGCTATACTATCTCAAGAAAGACAATTAATATACACTTATGGCAAAACCAATGAACAAGTCTCAACTGCTACAAGCTTTGGCAGAAAAGACAGGCAAGAGCCGTAAAGAAGTGGCAGAAATGCTAGAAATTCTCGTAAGCACCGCATACAGCGAAGCTAAGAGAAATGGTGAATTCACCATCCCTGGCTTGGGTAAATTGCAGAAAAAGGACCGTGCAGCTCGACATAGTAAATGGGTGCAAACTGTTTTCTGTGTTTAAAGAAATATATATACAACCTCCTGATATGCCAGGAGGTTTTATATATCCCCATAAAAACAAAAGACATCAGCATCTCTGTTGACGTCTTAGCCAATGGTCAAGCTTTGCCATTGGCTTTTTGCTTTTCTTCGGTTGTTCCTCCTACTTGAGTTAACGCGTTCCCTTCACGATCCAACTAACCAAGATGTTGTACGTGCATGAGCACGCAAGTTCCCCATTGTAGGTCCATCCTTCCAGGACGAGCTTGAATGTTACTGGTTCCCAGATTCCCAGCAACTGCCGCAGTTGTAAGGTGCAGGAGAAACTAGTCTGGAGTTCTCCGTCCGTATCGTTCACGGTTGAAAACCTCAGGAGCTTCCCCTTAACCTTCCACGCCTTGTCGGTTGTCGAGTTTGGGAGGTTGACGGAAGAAATCCGGTATATCACCGCCGGCGTGAATCTCTGGGTGATCTGCGCCAAGACAGCTTCGATCGCTCTGATGCAGACGTACTGGTGCGCCACGAGCTTTGTGGTAGGCATGGACTCTCCTTCTCGAAAGGATTTACCACCGCTAGGGTGGAAGTCTCCTGGGCATTCCAGGTAAGTTCATCGTAGCACTGCAAAAACGGCTCTGCAATGGTGTATAATTTAGGGATGAGAGCAGAACAGGTTCAAAAAACAGTCTTGTTGTTAAGAATATCCCTAGCTTTTGTATTTATTTATGCTGGGGTTAGGTCTTTGATAAATCCAAGCGATTGGGTTGGTTTTGTTCCTATGTGGGTTACAGATTTTGGGTTTACTAGGGAGAATTTGCTTTTTGCTCATGCGTTGCTTGATATTGCGCTTGGTCTATTGTTCTTGGGGAATGTAAAGATTAAGTTTTTTTCTCTTGTAGCTGCTGTTTTGTTGTTTGTTATTGCCCTAGCTCCTGGATTAGGGGTTTTGGATATAACTTTCAGGGATATTGGGCTGGGATTGGCTGCTCTTGCATTGTTTTTTGCTGTTTAGTAGGGGATTTGATATAATAAACGTAAGATGTGTATAACTATTTACACAGAAAAAATAATTGATTTGCGAACCTAAGCCCAAAGATATTTGGGAGTTGAGAGGTTCGCTTTATTTTTTTAGCACATCTATATTTCTTTTGCTTGTTAATTAATTTAAAAGATCCAACTGGTCGATTTGGATTTAATATATAGTTCGAAAGAACTAAACAAGGAAACACATATGAATTATTACAATGGAACATATCAGGCAAGTCTTTTAGACTCCATGCAGAATCTTTGGTTTAAAGTAGTTGGCTACTTGCCAAATATTTTAGCAGCAATCATCTTCCTAATTTTAGGTTGGATGGTAGCTATTTTCTTGGGCAAGATTGTCCAGAAAGTTTTGCTTGCAGTAAAAGTTGATACGTTAGCAAATCGTTTGGGTCTTGATCACTTGTCTCACCGAACAGGCAGGAATCTAAGCATTTCCAATTTTGGTGAATGGTTAGTAAAGTGGTTTTTCCTGATCGGATCATTTATCGCAGCAGCTGACATTTTGGGGTTAACTCAAGTCAGTCAGTTTTTGTACACAACAGTATTTCCATATTTTGGAAACGTAATTGTTGCTTGTGCAATTTTGTTGATTGGTATGATTGCAGCAAACTTCTTGTCAGCTCTTGTTAAGGGAGTTGTTGCAGCTGGTCAATTGCACGGTGCAGATGCACTAGGCGCAGTAACACGCTGGGCAATTTTGATTTTAGCTTTCTTAACAGCATTGGATCAGTTGAAGGTAAATACTCAATTTATCCAGAGCTTGTTTACAGCAGTCGTGGCCATGCTTGCTCTAGCCGGAGGCTTAGCCTTTGGTTTGGGTGGCAGAGATCATGCAAAGAAAGTTTTGGACTCTATTGAAAGAGACCTAACCAGCGATAGATAACTAAAACAAAAATCCTTTTTAAAAGGGATATTAAAACAAAGGCCTCGATTTCTCGAGGTCTTTGTTTTGGAGCCTACTATATTTAGTTGTCTAAAGCTAGGGGATTAACGTTATCAGACAGAAAAAATAATTCCTTTTCTAGAGAATCAGTATGTATATTTAGTTTTTCTTTGTTTTTGTTTCAATTCGATCTTTACTGAACTAAGTATATCAGATATTTCGCATTTTGTAAATACCTTTGGTGTCTGTTAAAGTATGAATATATGAAATACAAGATTTTTGGAGCCGTCTTTATACTTTCAGCTATTTGCTTGGCTTTAGTAGGAGCAAAATTACTATCAGACAGGGAAGCAAGAAGAGAACAGCTTGCAAATATGAAAGCGCCGCAGGTTTCTTGGCGTGCTGTTGAAGGTTGGACTATCTCTGACATGGCTTCTGATTTAGAAAAACGCGGTTTAGTTACTGAGAAAGATTTTAATACTGAATTAAAAGCTGTTTTAGCTGACTATGATTTTTTTGGAGAGTTAAAAGATTTAAATCCAAAGCCCAGTTCTTTGGAAGGGTATCTTTTTCCTGATACATATTTCATAGCATCAAAGCCAACGGCTTCTAGTGTTGTTAAAAAGATGATGGATAATTTGGAGGGAAAGATGACAACACAGATGCGAGTTGATATTGCTAAACAAGACCGTAGCATTTATGATGTTTTAACTCTTGCTTCGATTATTGAAAAAGAAGTCGGAAGAAATACTTCAAAGATTTCTTCTGCTGATTTGCAAGCTCTTCAAGAAGAAAGAGAAACTGTTGCAGGAATATTCATGAATCGTTTGAAGATCAACATGGCTTTACAAAGTGATGCAACGATTGGGTATATTACGAAGAAAAATAATCCGCAAGCAAGTTCCGCTGATTTATTAATTGATTCGCCATACAATACTTACAAGTATCGTGGTTTGCCTCCTGGTCCAATTTCTAATCCTTCTCTATCTGCAATTAAAGCAGCAATATATTACAAGGACACAGATTATTTGTATTTCTTGACTATGAAAGATGGGACAGCAGTTTATGCTAAAACCTTAGATGAGCATAATGTTAACAAACGAAAATATTTGAAGTAGGTTGTTGACTGTTTTTCCTGTTTCTGGTATATTGTTGGTGAATAGAATATTCCAAAGAAAGTCGGCGCTCTTTTAGAGCATAATCTGCTTAAGCAGTAAGCCTACCGAGGAAAAGCATTTCAAGATCATCTTAAGTGCTAATTTCACTCGGTTTAATAACCGAGATTTATTTTTTAACAGGAATACCGGTCGGTCTATTCAGATATAAGTCATAAAGGAAAAACCTCATGGCTGTTACAAGAAAAGAAAAAGAGCAGATTTTAGCTGACTTAGAAGGTCAGTTTGAAAATGCTAAAGCAATCGTTTTTGCTGATTACAGAGGCACAACTGTTAAGAAAATTGATCAGTTGCGTCGTTCATTGCGTAAAGAAAACATTTTTGCTAAGGTTGCGAAGATTTCTTTGATTAAGAAAGCTTTGCAAAAGCACGGTGTTGATATTTCTGCGATGGATTTTAAGGCACCAGTTGCCATTGCTGTATCTAAGGAAGACGAAGTTGGTCCAGCTCGCGTTTTGAGCGCTTTTGCCAAAGAAAACAAGAATGTTCAGATTTTGATGGGTGTGATGAATAACAAAGTAATCACCTCAGCAGAAGTTGGCGCCTTGGCAGCATTACCAAGTAAGCATGAACTATTGGGTATGGTTGTTGGTACAATCAATGCTCCTGTTTCAGGCTTTGTTAATGTTTTGGCGGGCAATTTACGCAAGCTCGTGTACGTTGTTAATGCAATCCAAGTAAGTAAACAATAATTAAGAAAGGACAATCATGTCAGAGAAATTTCAAAGTATTATCTCCGAAATTGAAAAATTGAGCGTCTTGGAACTTTCCGAGCTTGTTAAAGCATTGGAAGAGAAGTTCGGCGTTTCAGCAGCAGCTCCAGTAATGATGGGTGGAGCAGCCCCAGCAGCAGCCGCAGCTGGTGAAGAGAAGTCAGAGTTCACAGTTGAATTAACTGAAGGTGGCGCAAACAAGATTGGCGTCATTAAAGTAGTTCGTGAAATCACAGGCGTTGGCTTAAAAGAAGCTAAGGACTTGGTAGATGGCGCACCAAAAGCAGTTAAGGAAAATGTTGCTAAAGCAGAAGCTGAAGAAATGAAAAAGAAATTGGAAGAAGCAGGTGGTAAAGTAACATTGAAATAACAGGAGTTAAGAATTTCTTAATCTCTTAGGAGTAGAATAAAAAGCACTTATATTATTAAGTGCTTTTTATGTTATCTAAAGAAAAACAATTTGAGCTGTTATTTCATCAGCATAGTAAATCTTTGCGTAATTTTCTTGTTTCTCGGTTTGGTTATGACAAACAAAATGTTGAGGATATTGTTCAGGAGACTTTTGTTAAAGCATATATAAAGTTTGAAAGGTTTGATCAGAGCAGAAGTTTTAAGGCTTGGTTGTTTGGTATAGGGATAAACACAGCTAAAAGATGGAGGTATGGCTTCTTTGAACCTTTAAGCGTTGTTTCTGATGTACAGTTAGTTGCATATTACAACCAAGAAAATCCTGAGTTGGTTTTTGAGCGTCAGAGCATTATTTACGCTCTTGCTTGTTTGAGAGATTCTGATAGGGAGATTTTGGAGTTTGTGTATTTTCAAGGTTTAAGTTTGGAACAGGTAGCAGAGAAATTAAAAAAGCCGATTAGTTCTGTTAAACAAAGAATTAATCGGGCTTTAAAACATTTATCAGTTGAGGTTATGGCACGCTGATTTGATAGACTGTTTGGTTGTTTAAGATGTAAGCATTTTTTCCAGAGTCATCGATTGCAAAGTCTTTTAAGTCGTTGAACTTTGGAGAGTCGTATTGTGCTTTTAATTTACCGGTTTTGTCATAGACAATTACTTTGTGGTTTCCAGAATCAAGCACATATATGTAGTTCCAAGCTTTGGATGCAAGGATCTTTGAGTTGTCGCTAAAACTTAAGCCTGAAGCGCTAAATGGCTTTTGGAGGCCACTTGTGAATTTTAGGACGCTTGTCTTGGTTAAGACGTAAACAGAGCCATCTATGGCAAGATCTTGAGCATCAGAGAGGTTTACGCTTTGTTTGAAGTAGTTCGTTGCTGGAGCTTGGGCATCAACTGTAACAGAGGATATGGTATTGTTTGCTTTGTCTAAGGCATATGCTTTAGGAGGTGAGCCATAGAAAACAAGTCCTGTTGTGTTAGATGCTAGTCTTCCTGCTTGTTGAACATTGGTTTTGTTTGTTTGATCAATCAAGAAAAGATCACCATCTTTGTTAGAATAGTAGAGGTTTTGTTCAAATGATGTGCTTGCGTTTTGTGTTGAGTTGGGGATACTAAAGATAGATCCAAAAGTTTTGTTTTTTAAATCATACTGGATCATTGAATTCCCAGTTGAGTTTATTAACCACAGACTGCTGTTGTTAAATCGTATTTTGTCAAAGCTTGCTTCTTTGTATGTTGCTAGTTCTTTTGGGTCAATTGTTTTTAATCCACCGATGTTGTTTTGTAGTTCAATGATTTGAGAAAACAGTTTGTCTTTTTGTTCTTTGAAACCTTTGTCTGGGATAGATGCTAGTTCTGTTTTTGCATCAGCAAGTAAGCTTAATGCTTTTGATTGATCAGAGTATGCAAATGCGCTTTGATTTAGTTTGCTTTGAACATCATCTAGCATCAAAGAGTATTTTTGGTTTGCAGTGTTTTTGTTATGAACATGGATTGCAACAAAGATATTGACTATTAGGATGATGCCAAAGATGATTGAGGAAAAAAGGAAGAATTTTTTTGCTCTTGGAAGTTCTTTTATTCTTTTCATTTCAGAAAGCTGCTTTGCTTTTTCTGAAACCCTTGTTCTTATATTTGCTGGTCTGAAGTTGTTTAGATCAACGTCTCTTAAATTAATGCTTCTTAGTTTAGAGATGATTTTCTTTGAACCGTTTATAGCCATGATGAAACCAGTTGATGTTACTTCACCAAATCTTTTTAGGGAAGTATTTTCTCTGACAGGAGAGAAGTTTATAATCTGCTCGCTGCCAAATTCACTAGAAGTACCTAGTTCTAGGATGAATGTTCCAAAAGCAATGCTGTCATCAGCTAAGTTTTTGATTATTTCAGCGATTGTCTGACAAGCAGCAGCAAGGGATGCTGAGCTTATTATGTCTTTGAAACGTTCAATGGAAATGTAGTTGAATAGCTGGGTAGTGCTGAAAATTAAAAAATCCTTTTTAGTAACTTTGCCCAAGGCAAAGTTTTCAAAGGTTTTTAATGGGTTTGGTTTAGCTGGGGAATCTGCTATATCTGAAAGTTGTCTGTCTCTTAAGAGGAAAGCGTGGATTTTACCGCTTGTTGCAACGTAAAGATCTGAGTTTTGTCTGACAGCAAGACAAGCGCTTATTTTTCCTACCCAGGATGTTTGTCCTGATGCAGCTAGTTTTGCGAGCTCGTCGTTTATCTGAGCTATTGAGTTTTCAAAAGAGTTGCTATTTTCGTTTCTAAAGTTTTTTCTTAGGATTGTTTGGATGAGTTTGGAAAGTCTTTCATATTCGTTCCAAGCAGTAGCTCCTGATACTGGTAGTTCAATTAGGGAGTATATTTCAGCATTAGTTTCTGGAACTTTTTCTGACAGCAAAGAAACAAAGCTTTTTGAAAGCCTTTTGTCACTTATGAATATCTGTCCAACTTGTGTTTCTAGAGCGCTCATTCTGTTTTCTTACCTGTATAAAAATAGCACAAAAAGTGCTAAAATTCAATTTAGAGCAGGGCTATGATATAATTTTTAGAACAGTATGGTAGCTAATTTTTTAGAGAACAAAGTTAAAGCAAAAGCCATTTTATTTTTCTTGAACCACCAAGAACGTGCTTTTAACGTTCGTGAACTAGAAAAAATACTACACAGTAGGAATCTAAGCCCGCATTTGAATGATTTAGTTAAAGCAGGATTTTTAAAGAGCTTTTCTAGGAAGTCTTTAAGGTTTTTCATCTTGAATTCTAAGAGTTCTTTGATAGCTGATTTTAAAAGCATCATTTCAAAGCAGAGGATTAAAACTAAACAAATTACTGATCCTTTGGAGAAAGCGATTTTAAAGGTTAAGGGGTTGAAGGTTGCAGTTTTGTCAGGATTGTTTGTTGGAGATTTGAGTGCTTCCTGTGATTTGTTGCTTGCTGGTTCTGTTTCTCAAAGAAG
>VMFF01000016.1 GCA_007375915.1 Candidatus Doudnabacteria bacterium Gr01-1014_77 | reverse complement strand
ATATCTTAAAAGTCGCAAAACGTGGAAGCAAAAACGTAATCTATGATACTGACCCACAAAGATTAGTTAAAAAGGTTATTAAAGCTGTTAAAGAACAAAACAAAAGCATAGAAAAACAAGAACTAAATGTTAGAAAGAGAAGAATTACCTCACCTGAATAATTAGTTTGAGAAAATGCAATTTTTTCTAAACATCATCAAAGCAATATTGCCTAAATCTTGGCTTAAAAAAATCCGTCCGTTTGGGCACGGATTTTTAGCATACCTAGCTGCGGTTTGGTATGGATTTCCAGCAAGAAAAATGACAGTGATAGGGATTACTGGAACAAGTGGAAAATCAACCACTACACAAATACTTTCAAAGATTTTAAATCAAGCAGGTAAACAAACTGGATATATAACAACAGTAGAATTCTATGATGGAAGAAAAACAACTTTGAACAAACATGGTATGAGCATGCCAGGAAGATTTTTGTTGCAAAGAGAGCTTGCTGAGATGGTAGCAGTTGGTTGCACTCATGCAATAGTTGAATGCACTTCAGAAGGACTTTCTCAGAACAGACATTTAGGAATTGATTTTGACGTTGCGTTAATAACCAACCTAACAGATGCTCATCTTGAAGCACATGGAGGTTTTGAAAAATACAAACTAGCAAAAGCAAAGCTTTTCAAAGCATTAGAACATTCAAAAAAGAAACACAAGATCATTGGTTTAAATCTAGATGACAAACACTCCAGCTTTTATGGTGCTTTTAAAGCCTCAGAAACATTCGGTATATCATTAAAGGATAGTAAGCATAATTCAACAGAGTTTGAATTTGAAGGCAACACCTTTAAAGTGCATTTACCAGGAGAATTTAATGCATACAATGCTTTAATGGCAGTTGCTTGTGCTTCTAAATTAGGCGTTAACGACCCTCATATCATTCAAAAAGCACTTGATCAAATCATTGAAATACCAGGGAGAATGCAGTTAATAGAAAACCAAAAAGGCTTTAAGGTATACCTAGACTATGCTCCAGAGCCTGCTGGTATGAGTAGTGCGTTAAAAGCAGTTGCTATGATGCCACATGCTAAGTTAATTCATGTTTTTGGTTCAACTGGCGGTCACAGAGATTCATCAAAACGTTTTGAATTTGGAAAAATCTCTTCTAGTTATTCTGATGTGATAATCATCACTAACGATGATGTGTATGATTCAGACCCTGAAGAAATAGCAGGAGATATTGAAAAAGGAATTGCAACGAATCCAAACCGAAAAGAAAACATCAAAGTTTTAACAATATTAGATCGTAAAGAAGCTATACGAGCTGCAATTCAATTAGCTCAAACAGATGATATTTTAATCATCACAGGAAAAGGATCAGAACAGTTCTTGGTGTTACCAGGAAATGAAAGAATAGAGTGGGATGAAAAAAGAATCATTGAGGAACTGTTAAAATGATTTTGTATATAAACAGCGCGGATTTTGAAAAACTACACTTTGCTTTAATAGGGGAGAAGATTAAGCAGAAAAAGATTCATATTTCTCATCCAGAGCTAGAAAAAACAACAGAGCGTTTAGAAATATTTCTTAAAGAACAAAAGACCAAGCTACAAGACATAAAGAAAATAATTGTTGTAGTTGGAAAAGGTTCTTTTACTGGAGTAAGACTTGGTGTTTCTCTTGCTTTGGCTTTTGCAGATGCTTTAGGAATACAGGCATATGCCATTGATCAAAAAGAAAACCCTTCGGATTTAAAAGGGTTATTAAAGAAAAAGTTGGTTCAGATCAAAGCTGGGTTTAATCCAGAGTATGCGAACGAACCAAACATAACTATGAAAAACTAATCTTGTAGAGTAAGTTATTGGTAACTTAGAGGCAATGACTTTTAAAACAACGGGTAGATTGTTAGTTGGGAAAAATATATTTCCAAGGAACGTGAATAACAAGTTCAATATTGTTGTAATAGGTGCAGCTTCTTCAAAGGTTTTAGCAAAACTTGAAACCGCAAACCCTATACCCAAGAACACAGCACCACCCATAATCATTAATAATAGGATTGCTAAGCCACTTCCTGGAATAGATGTTTTAAAGTACCAAATTCCAATAAATATGATTATACCTATCTGAATAGCCATTAAAACAAGCCTTGAAGCAATCAAAGAACCAACCATTTCAAAATTAGAAAGGGGCGTTACTAGCAGTCTTTTAATGACTCCACGAGCCTTTAGATCAACAAGCCAATAGGCAAGAGAAAATATTCCAGTCTGCATTATTGTCATAGCAATAATCCCTGGAAGAAGATACTCAGAGTAAGTTATTGTGTTGCTTCCAGGAGCATTCCCGCTTATCTTGCTTATTGCTAAATACAAAAATACTGGAAGAAAAATATTAAAGAACATTCCTCTCCAGTTACGGTAGAGCATTCTAAAGTTTGTTAAGAAAAGTTGCCAGAAAGAAATAAACATTAAAAGTTACTCCTCAGAATAGGCATGGCCTGTTAAGTGTAAATACACATCTTCAAGTTTAGCTGTTTTTAAGTTTAGAAACTTGTATTCAATATTACTAGATTTTAATTTCTGAACAATACCTGGTAATTCTTCTACGTCTCCAAGATCAAGAGTTACTTTGGGATATTCTTCTTTTAGATTTTCAACGGATTTAAACTCATCAAAAAAATCTTTAGGCATTGGGGCTTCAACAAAAAAACTTAACTTGTAAAGACGATTCAAAGAAGCAATCAATCCTTCTGGGCTATCCATTTTTAAGATTTTTCCTGAATCCATAATAGCAACACGGTTACATAGATACTCTGCTTCTTCCATGTAATGCGTTGTCATAACAATTGTTATGTTTTGTTTGTTAAGTTCTTTAATAAAGTCCCACATTTCTCTTCGGGCTTGTGGATCAAGACCAGTAGTAGGTTCATCAAGAAAAAGAATCTCTGGTTTATGCACTAAAGCTGTTGCAATAGTAAAGCGTTGTTTTTGTCCGCCAGATAATGATTTAACAACACTCTTTCCACGATCCTCTAAACCAACATGTTTGAGCAATGCAATTGGATCAATCTTTTCTTTGTACAAACTTCCGAACAAAATTAAAAGTTCTTCTAAACTCATGTAGTTTAAATACTCGCTGCTTTGTAATTGAACGCCTATTCTCTTTTTTATTAAAGCGGTTTGAGTTTGGTTATCCAACCCAAGAACAGTACAAGTACCAGAACTTTGTTGTTTTAACCCTTCTATGATTTCAAGAGTTGTGGTTTTACCCGCTCCATTAGGACCTAGGATGCCAAAGATTTCATTACGATTCACCTCAAAACTAACGCCTCTTAGTGCTTGGACGTCTTTGTACTCCTTTTTTAGGTCTTTAACAATGATAACCTTTTCGTTTTTATGCATGCGTATATTATACACCATCAAAAAAAGGGGATTTCTGTCTTGCATTTTGTGTCATTTGGTGTTTTAATTCTTAATTTTGGAGGGTATTTTCAAAAAAATGGAAGAGTGGATAATTAGTTGGGGATATCTTCGGGATGAAATGTGTGTAGTTCTGCCTTTTTTTGGCTTAACCAAGCCCAAAAACCGCTTTTCCTTGACATTTTCATTCTCTGCTCTTTCCTTGACATTGGGGCCAAAACAAGTATAATTCCATTATGCATTTTCGCCCAATTTTTTAAGCCTAACTAGAAAGGTCCATTTTCCGTTTGGGGAATGGAGAGTTTTTATATGCCAAAAAAAGCCGCAATGGCGCAGGTTTTGGTCCGAACAGGCCAACAGAAAAGCACTCGTAAGTTTTTTTCTACTCTCCATGAGGTCACTGAGCTTCCGCATTTGATCGAAGCACAGTTGAACTCATACAAGTGGTTTCTGGAAAAAGGTTTAAAGGAGTTATTAGCAGAAATAACCCCTATTAAAGACTTTACCGGGAAGAATCTAGAAATGTATTTTGGAGATTGTTTCTTAGACAAACCAAAATACGATGAGAAAACAGCTCGCGAAAGAAATACTACATTTGAAGCTCCGCTGTACTGCAGCGTTAAGCTTGTAAACAAAGTAACGGGCAAAACAAAAACTCAAGATGTATATTTGGGTGATTTTCCGTTGATGACACCAAGAGCAACATTTGTCATCAATGGTGTTGAACGTGTTGTTGTTTCTCAGTTAATAAAATCACCGGGAGTTTTCTTCACAGCAGAAAATTCAAGAGGTAAAAACTATTACGGATCAAAAGTCATTCCTAACCGCGGCGCTTGGTTAGAATTAGACACTGATGCAAACAATGTCATCGGAGTAAAGATTGATAGAAAGAGAAGAATCCCAATCACAGCATTACTCCGTGTTTTTGGTGTGTCTACAAATGAAGAAATTTTAGCAACCTTTGCAGATGTTGATACTGACCCAGATAATAAATACATTACTTCAACTTTAGAAAAAGATGCTTCTACAAATGCAGATGAAGGATTCAAAGAAGTCTACAAGAGAATCAGACCAGGAGATTTAGCAACAGTTGATAACGCAAAGAGCTTGATTTCTGCAATGTTCTTTAACTACGACAGATACGATCTTTCAGAAGTTGGACGTTACAAGTTGAACCAAAGATTAAACATGCCAGAAACTGAAAGCAGAATTCTAAGCAAAGAAGATTTGGTTGCAACAATCAAAGAAATAATTAGATTAAATAATACTCAAGGGTTAGCAGATGATATTGACCACTTGGCAAACAGACGTATTAGATCAGTGGGCGAACTGATCCAGACTCGTTTCCGTGTTGGTCTTGCTCGTATGGCAAGAATTGGAAAAGACCGAATGAGCCTTGCTGATTTAGATACAGTTACTCCTGCTCAGTTAATTCACGTCAGACCAATTGTTGCTGCTATGCAAGAGTTTTTCTCTTCATCTCAGCTTTCTCAATTCATGGACCAAACAAATCCTTTAGCAGAACTTGAACACAAACGCAGACTCTCAGCAATGGGACCTGGTGGTTTGTCTAGAGAAAGAGCTGGTTTTGAAGTTCGAGACGTGCACCGTTCACACTACGGAAGACTCTGCCCTATTACTACCCCTGAAGGACCAAACATTGGACTCGTCGCTCACTTAGCGACATATGCAAGAATCAATGATTTTGGTTTCATTGAAACTCCTTACAGAAAAGTAAAGAAGACAGCAAAAAATGATGGTAAAGATGCAGTTGGTGAAATTGCAGTTAGCGATATTGAAGGAGTCATCAAAGAAGACGACGTGATTACAGAATCTCAAGCAAAACAACTTCAAAAACATGAGGACATACTAGAAATTAGAATCAAAGCAAGAGCAACAGACAAGATTGAACACCTCGATGCTTACGAAGAAGAAAAATTAATCATTGGTCAGGCAAACATTGTAATAGACGAAAAAGGACACTTCAGTGAAAGAAGGACATCTGTTCGTGTTCACGGTGAACCTTCCATTGCTGACACAAATGATATTGATTATCTAGAAGTTTCTCCTAAACAAATCATTTCTGTTACAACATCATTAATTCCTTTCTTGGAACACGATGATGCAAACCGTGCTTTAATGGGATCAAACATGCAAAGACAAGCAGTGTCTTGTATTAAACCAAGCGCTCCAATAGTTGGAACTGGAATGGAAAGAAAAGCAGCATATGATTCAGGTCAGGTTATTCTTTCAGATGTTGACGGAGAAGTAGTCTCAGTAGCTGGCAACAAAATTACTGTCGAAGATTCAGAATCAGGAAAGAAAAAGATTTATGATCTACTTAAATTCATAAGAACAAACAGCGGAACAGCAATAAACCAGATTGTAAGAGTTAACAAAGGCGACAAAGTAAAAAAAGGAGACTTACTTGCAGACGGAGCATCTACTGAAATGGGTGAGCTTGCTTTAGGACAAAACGTTCTTGTTGCTTTCATGTCTTGGCAAGGATACAACTATGAAGACGCTATCATCCTTTCAGAGCGTGTTGTTAAGAGAGATCTCTATTCCTCAGTGCACATTGAAGATTTCAAAGTAGATGTGCGTGATACAAAATTAGGACCTGAAATAATTACAAGAGATATTCCTAATGTTGGTGAAGAAAAACTCAAAGATTTAAATGAGAGCGGAGTCATTCGCATCGGCGCACAAGTAAAAGCAGGGGACATCCTAGTTGGCAAAATTACTCCAAAAGGAGAAACAGATTTAACAGCTGAAGAAAAACTTTTACGTGTAATTTTCGGTGAAAAATCAAGAGATGTTAAAGACACCTCACTTGTATTACCACACGGTGAATACGGTAAGGTTGTTAATATTAGAGAGTTTTCAAGAGAAAACGGTGACAAACTTCCAAGCGGAGTCATCCGTTCAATCCAAGTTTCAGTTGCAGTCTTAAGAAAAATACAGGTTGGTGACAAAATGGCAGGAAGACACGGAAACAAAGGTGTTGTTTCAAAAGTTGTTCCAATAGAAGACATGCCACACTTAAAAGACGGTACTCCAGTAGACATCATCTTAAACCCACTCGGTGTTGCTTCTCGTATGAACCTAGGTCAGATCTTAGAAACACATTTGGGTCTTGCAGCAAAGAAATTAGGTTACATAGTAGCAACTCCTGTTCTTGATGGTATTACAGAGGATCAGATAAAAGGGGAGTTAGTAAAAGCAGGTTACCCAACAGATGGTAAGGTTGAGGTTTTTGATGGTAGAACTGGAGAAAAATTTGATGAAAGAGTTACTGTTGGATACACATACATGTTAAAACTACACCACTTAGTAGATGACAAGATGCATGCTCGTTCAACAGGTCCTTACTCCTTAATTACCCAGCAACCTCTTGGTGGTAAAGCTCAGTTTGGTGGACAGAGATTCGGAGAAATGGAAGTTTGGGCGTTAGAAGGATATGGTGCAGCCCATACGTTACAAGAAATGATAACCATAAAATCAGACGATGTTGTTGGTAGAAGCAAAACTTACGAAGCAATCGTTAAAGGTGAACCAATCAAAAAACCAAACATTCCAGAATCATTCAGAGTTTTGGTTAAAGAACTTCAGTCCTTATGTTTAGACGTTGATTTACTAGGAGCTCAAGGCGTCATAGAAGATGACTCAGAAATCAAAGAGTCAATCGAGGCTTCAGTGATGCAAGAAAAAGCTCCTGAACCAGAGCCAGCTTTGGACTTTGCAGCAGATGGTGAAAAGGTCGCAGAAAAAGATGGAAAAAAGAAGTCTAAGAAATAATCTTTAGAGAAAGAGACATATATGTTCACTCAATCAGATGAATTCAAAGGCGTAAGAATAAAGTTGGCTAGCCCAGAGACAATCTTGTCCTGGTCTCATGGTGAAGTAACCAAGCCAGAAACAATCAACTACAGAACTCAGCGACCTGAGAAAGACGGTTTGTTCGATGAAAAAATATTCGGTCCAATAAAAGACTGGGAATGCTATTGTGGTAAATACAAACGTATTCGTTACAAGGGTATTGTTTGTGACAAATGTGGTGTTGAAGTTACAAGAAGCGCTGTTAGAAGAGAACGCATGGGTCATATCAAACTTGCTGTTCCAGTAGCACACATTTGGTTCTTAAGAGGAGTTCCTTCAAGAATTGGAGCCATCTTAAACCTTTCAGTACAAGAGTTAGAAAAGGTCTTTTACTTTGCAGCATACATCATTACAAGAGTAGATGAAGATGCAAGAACTGCAACCATAGAACAAATCGAAGGCGAATTTAAAGCAAAGAAAAAGGAAATTGAAACTAAATACGAAACTTTAATAGCAAAAGCAAAGCAATTCAAAGATGCAAAGAAAGACGCTGATTTGATAGCAGCTGGTATTGATGCTGAAGTTACTCGTTTACAAGAAGCTTGGAGAAAAGAACTTGAAACCTTAGAAACAATCAAAGATCAAGCAAGATCAGAATTAAAAGGCATCAAAAAGATGCAGATCATTTCTGAACTTGAATACAGAGATCTTTCCTTGAAATACGGTCCTGTCTTTGAAGCAGGAATTGGTGCTGAAGCTGTAAAAGGTTTGTTAGAAGCTATAAACATGGAAGAGCTCTCAAGAGAGCTTGATGCTGAACTCGTAAATACAGATGGTCTTGCAAGAAGAAAAGTTTTGAAGCGATTGAAACTTGTTAAAAACATGATCACTGCAGGATTAAGACCTGAGTGGGGATTAATTACAAACCTTCCAGTTATTCCACCAGATCTTCGTCCAATGGTTCAATTAGACGGTGGACGTTTCGCTGCATCTGATTTAAACGATCTTTACAGAAGAGTCATCAACAGAAACAATCGTTTAAAGAAACTCTTAGAAATTAAAGCCCCTGAAGTTATCACTCGTAATGAAAAGCGCATGCTGCAAGAAGCAGTTGATGCTTTAATAGATAACTCAATTAGACACGGAAAAGAAGTAACAGCTTCAACAGGTCAAAAGAGAAAATTAAGATCTCTTGCTGACATGTTAAAAGGTAAACAAGGTCGTTTTAGACAAAACCTTTTGGGTAAACGTGTCGACTACTCAGGACGTTCAGTTATTGTTGTTGGTCCTCACTTAAAACTACATCAGTGTGGAGTTCCAAAGAAAATGGCTCTTGAGCTTTTCAAACCATTCGTCATTTCTAAACTAATCGGTAGAGAATACGCACACAATGTTCGTTCCGCAAACAAACTCATTGAACAGGGCAAACCAGAAGTTTACGACATCTTGGAAGAAGTTACTAAAAACCACTATGTTTTACTAAACCGTGCTCCAACCTTGCATAGACTTGGTTTCCAAGCATTCCAACCAGTGTTAATTGAAGGAAAAGCTATTCAGCTTCACCCAATGGTTTGTGCTGCTTTTAACGCAGACTTTGACGGAGACCAGATGGCTATTCACGTTCCATTAACAGAAGCAGCTCAAAAAGAAGCAAGAGAAATCATGGTTTCAGCACACAACTTGCTTAAACCAGCTTCAGGCGATCCAGTGATGACCCCAGACAAGGACGTTGTTGTAGGATGTTACTACATCACCAAATCACAGGATGGTATGAAAGGTGAGGGTAAAGTATTCACATCTCCTGATGAAGCAATCATGGCTTACAGAAACGATATCATTCATGTCAAAGCAAAAGTAAAAATCAGAGTTGATGGAAAACTATTAGACACATCTGTTGGTCGTGTCATCTTCAACCAACTCTTACCAAAAGAAATGGGCTTCAGAAACGAGATTTTTGATAAAAAGAAACTGCAGGCATTAGTTAGAGAAGCTCACAAGATGTATGGCAATGATCTTACAGCAGAATTAATTGACCGTATCAAATCAACTGGTTTCTTCTACGCAACAAAATCAGGACTATCCTGGGGTATGGATGACTTAAAGATTCCAGAGATAAAGCAGGAATTACTTGCAAAAGCTGATATACAAGTAGAACAAACATATCAACACTTCAGAGAAGGATTGTTAACAGAGGAAGAGCGTAAAGCTCAAGTCATTGAAATCTGGTCTGGCGTCTTAGAAGAACTATCAAAGAAAGTTACTCAATCAGTAGATCCAAATGGCTCTGTTAACTCAATGGTTGTTTCCGGAGCAAGAGGTTCTTTTGCCCAGGTTTCTCAGATGGCTGGTATGAAAGGTCTTGTGGTTAACCCAGCAGGTGATGTCATTGAGCTTCCTGTTAAAGGATCATTCAAAGAGGGTCTTACAGTTTTGGAATACTTCATCTCAACTCACGGATCTAGAAAAGGAATGTCAGACACAGCTTTAAGAACAGCTGATGCTGGATACTTAACTCGTCGTTTAGTTGACGTTGCTCAAGATATCGTTGTTAACGCAGAAGACTGCGAAACTAAAGACTTCATTGAAGTAACAAGAGAAATGTCTGAAAAGATGAACAAAGATTTCGGAAAGAGACTTTTCGGACGTGTTGCAGCAGAAGATATCAAAGGCAAAGATGGAAAAGTTATAGTTTCAAAGAATCAAGGAATTGACGAAGCAGACTCAAAGTTAATCGGTGATCCTGAATCAGGAATCAATTCTGTAAAATGTCGCTCTGTTTTGAAATGTAAACTAGTAAGAGGTGTTTGCCGTAAGTGTTATGGATTTGATCTTGGGTTCAACAAAATGGTTGAACTAGGAGCAGCAGTTGGTATTGTAGCTGCTCAAGCAATCGGTGAACCTGGAACGCAGCTTACAATGAGAACATTCCACACAGGAGGTGTTGCAGGATTAGACATTACTCAAGGTTTGCCTCGTGTTGAAGAACTCTTCGAAGCAAGAGAGCCAAAAGGACAAGCATTTGTTTCAGATATTGATGGTGTTGCTTACATAAGCAAACTAAACAACAAAGAGTATGCAATCAGAATTGAAGGTGTAGGAGCAGAAAAAGAAGAACATCTTCTTGGAGCAGCTCAGACTCAATTAAAAGAAGGAGAGCATGTAACGGAAAACGAAGCTCTCTACATTGATGAAAACGGAAAAGCTGAGAAAACAAAATCAGCCGGTATTGTGCACCTTGAAAAAGGCAAAGTCATAATCATCAAAGAATCAGAAGAACATCTCAGAGAATACTTAGTTCCAACATCATTCTCTTTACTTGTTAAAGACGGCGATCTTGTTACTAAAGGACAACAGTTAACTGAAGGAAACTTAAACTTAGGACAAGTTCTTGCACTCAGAGGAGTACAAGATGCTCAGAACTATATTGTCCAAGAAGTCCAAGATATTTACGTTTCTCAAGGTCAAAACATTCATGACAAACACGTTGAAGTAATGGTTCGCCAAATGTTCTCAAAGATGCGCATTACAGATTCAGGGGATTCTGAATTCTTGATGGGCGATCTAATAGACAAAGCAAGATTAAATGATACAAACGAAAAACTAACTGCTGATGGAAGAAAACCAGCGCAAGCAGAACAGTTGTTAATGGGTATTACTAAAGTATCCTTAAACACTGAATCATTCTTAGCAGCAGCATCATTCCAGGAAACAACACGTGTCTTAATCGAAGCAGCCCTTGCGGCTAAGACAGACCACTTAAGAGGTCTAAAAGAAAACGTTATTATCGGTAAGCTAATTCCTGCTGGAACTGGATTTAATCCACAAAGCGCAGCGGAAGTAGATGCTGATCTGGTAGTTGCTCAAAGCGAAGAATAACTGAAAGAAAACAAAAAGACTCCGGAATTCCGGAGT
>VMFF01000015.1 GCA_007375915.1 Candidatus Doudnabacteria bacterium Gr01-1014_77 | reverse complement strand
GAGCGCATCGCGCAGATGGAGCGCGGCGAAGCGCTGGACCGCGGGGTCCATCGCGGTGCGCCAGCCGAAGCACCTCGACGGGATCGAGGCAGCTGGTCTCAAGCTCTACCAGGTCGAGTTCGTGCTTCTCTGTAAGGAAGAGCAGTACAGCCGGTGCAGGAAGTCGCTCCTGCAACAGCTGCACAAACGTGGGATCTGGGCACCTCAGATCAGCCGCGCGCCGGTGAAGGTGCCGTTCAACAAGTCTTCGGAGCTTTGGTACACGCGAGGGCCCATCCGCGCGATGATTCACAAGATGTTTGCAGGAGGATGAAGAACGAGGGAGAAACTTTAGAGGCTGCTTGAAATCATTACGACTTTCAAGTAGCCTCTACTGTTTTGTTTTGGTTTTTTCTCTAAATATGGTATATTGTATTTACAAGTTTAAAAGCGTTTGACCTGATATATCAATCAGGAAGCTGACTGAAGAAACACTAGTAGACCAGTCCGCAAGCTTTGCGTAAAAAGCAAAATTAAGCACCAATGAAGATGGTACCGTCCGAGAAGGGCTCTTCAATTAAGGTGTTTTTAATATATACAAAATATGGCAGAACAAGAACAAAACAATGAAAGACAAAGCGCTGCTTCTAAAGAAGCTGAGCTTTTAGAATACTGGGATCAACAAAAGATTTTTGAAAAGTCTTTAAAGAAAAACGAAGCTAATGCTCCGTATGTTTTCTATGATGGGCCTCCTTTTGCAACAGGACTCCCACACTACGGACATATTTTAGGATCAACTGCAAAAGATGTTTTTGGAAGATACTGGACCATGAAAGGCAGGTTTGTTAGAAGACGTTGGGGTTGGGATTGTCATGGTCTTCCAATTGAACAGCTTGTTGAACAAGAACTTGGAATATCAGGAAAGAAAGAAATAGAGAAAATCGGTGTTGATACTTTCAATGAAAAGTGTAGAACTGATGTTTTGAGGTATGTTGAAGAGTGGAGAAAAACTGTTAGAAGAATGGCGCGCTTTGTTGATTTTGATGATTCTTACAAAACCATGGATTCTACATATATGGAATCTGTTTGGTGGGCTTTGAAACAAACTTGGGATAAAGGGCTGGTGTATGAAGGGCGCAAGGTTTTAATGTATTGTCCACGTTGCGAAACTCCTGTTTCTAATTTTGAGGTTGCATCTGATAATTCATACGATGATGTTTCAGAAGAATCTGTGTACGTTAAAGCAGAGGTTTTGAATTCTAAGTTTGATGAAAAAACATATTTACTTGCATGGACAACAACGCCTTGGACATTACCAGGAAACGTTGCTATGGCAGTTGGTTCTGATATTGATTATGTTGTTGTTAAACCTTCAAAACAAGATTTAGAGTCAGGCATTGAAGATGCTTTGTATATTCTTGCAAAAGCAAGAGTTGAAGTGTTGTTTAATATCCCAGAGGTTAAAAAAGAACTTAAAGGTTCAGAGCTTGTTGGTATTTCGTACAAGCAGCTTTTTGATGTACCGGTGTTGCAGTCTGATAAGTCATTTAAGGTGTATACTGCTGATTTTGTTACAACAGAAGATGGAACAGGTATTGTTCATACTGCTGTTATGTATGGTGAAGAAGACTATGAATTAGGCTTAAAAGTGGGTTTGCCTGCTGTTCAATTGCTTAATGCACAAGGAGTGTTTAATGAACAAGCAACTGAATTTTTAAGAGGGAAGTTTTACAAAGATACTGAACCCGAGATCATTGAAGCTTTAGAATTAAACAAAACTTTGTTTAAGAAAGAGGTTTACACTCACTCTGTTCCTTTTTGTTGGCGTTGTGGTACAAGATTGTATTACAGTGCTCTTCCTTCCTGGTTTATTAATATTCAAAAGATTAAGCCTCGTTTAATTGAGTTAAACGAAAAGATTAATTGGTTTCCAGAGCATTTAAAAGAAGGACGTTTTAAAAAGGGTTTAGAAAGTGCTCCTGATTGGAATATTTCAAGAAACAGGTATTGGGCAACACCATTGCCGTTTTGGAAGTGTAGTAGTAAGAATTGTGGTCGTTCTGTTTGTGTCGGTTCTTTAAAAGAGCTTGCAGAAAAGGCGGTTAATTACAGTGAGGTTTACAAGACAGAAAATATTTTAGAAGTTGATTTGCATAGGCCATATATTGATAAGGTTAAAATGCAATGCGGAGTTTGTGGTAATGATATGTTTAGAGTTCCCGAGGTTGTTGATTGCTGGGTTGAATCAGCAAGCATGCCTTTTGCAGAGTTTCACTATCCTTTTGAAAACAAGGAACAGGTTGAAAAAAGAAGACCAGCTCAGTTTGTTGCTGAGTACATTAACCAAACACGCGCTTGGTTTTATGTCATGCATGTTATGAGCACTATTTTGTGGGATCAAGCTCCATTTGAAAATGTTGTTACTTCAGGAGTTGTTTTGGCAGAAGATGGTCAGAAAATGTCTAAGTCAAAAAAGAATTTCCCTGATCCTTGGATTATCTTTGACAAGTATGGTGCTGATGCTCTCCGCTTCTATTTAATGTCATCTCCTGTAATGCAAGGTGAAAATCTTTTCTTTTCAGAAAAAGATTTGGATGAAATCTACAAGAAGATCACGATTTTACTTGGTAATGTGCATAGCTTTTTGAGAATGTACAGTTCTGAAAAGGTTGAGGATTCAACGGTTGTTCCTGTTTCATCAAATGTTTTGGACAAGTGGATTCTCGCTGTTTTGAAAGAATTGCAGCTTGAAGTAACCAAGCAGATGGATCTCTATGATACAGTTAGAGCAACTAAGCCGGTTTTAAAGTTCATTAATGATCTTTCAACCTGGTATGTTAGAAGAAGCAGAGATCGTTTTAAAGGCAATGACGAACAGGCTAAAACATCTTTGAAGGTTTTGTCATATGTTTTAGTTGAGCTTTCAAAGCTTTTAGCTCCTGTAATGCCTTTCATTTCAGAAACCATATACCGTGATTTAACAGGTAATGAAAGTGTTCATCTATCTACTTGGAATGTAAATGTTTCAGAGCTTGATGAATCTGAAAAAACTCTTGTTTCTCAAATGAATGTTTTAAGGGAGATTGTGGAGCTTGGTTTGTCTGCAAGGAAAGAATCAAATATAAAGGTAAGACAACCTTTGGAATATGTTGCTTACAAATCAAAGGGTGAGCCTTTGGAGCTTTCTTCTGAGCTTGGTTTAATTCTTGCTGAAGAGTTGAATGTTAAAGATGTTCATGCAACACCAGAAGTTTCTGAAATGCCTGAAACTGTATTTAAAGAGAACAGTCAGTTCCAGATTCTGCTGAGTATTAAGTTAACCCCAGAGTTAAAAGAAGAAGGTTACGCAAGAGAATTAGAAAGACAGGTTCAAGATTTAAGAAAGAAAAACGGTTTGAAAGTTGGGGATTTGATTGATTTGTATTACAACACAACAGCTGCAAGTCTTGAAATGGCTTTAATTAACAAGTTTGATAGAAAGAAAACATTTGTTGTGCAGGTTAAAAAAGAATTAGAGGTAGAACCAGATATTGAAGCACAGCTCTTGATTGAAGACAAAGCAATTTGGGTTGGAATTCAAAAAGTATGAAAGCCATAATCCTGAAGAAAAATCTTTTTTCAGAAGGTAATGAGATACTGACAATGTACACGCGCGAATCTGGTAAGGTTCGCGCGGTTGCGCGTTCAGTAAAGTCTCCTAAGAGTCGCCTGTCTTATGCTCTGCAAACCTTTTTCTTTACAGAGCTTGAGGTGTTACCAAACAAAAAACTTCCTGCTGTAACTTCTGTTAAGCCTTTGGAGGTTTTTGCAGGTATATATTCAAATCCCCAAAAGGTTGCTTATGCAATGTATGCAACTGAGGTTTTGTTAAAATCTACTCCTGATGAAGAAGTGAATGAAGATATTTTTGATTTGTTTTTGGAGTTTTTAAGACACCTTGATTCTTCTGATGCTTTAAAGCATAGTTGTGCTGATATTTTTGTTTTGGAGCTACTTGCTCTTTCTGGGTATAGGCTGAGCATTGAAAATTGTGTTGTTTGTGGCAAGGTATTGTCTAAAGATATTTCTTTTTCTAACAGAAGGAGTGGTTTTGTTTGTAAGGGGTGTGCTTTAAAGGTTAGTGATGCTTTTGTGGTTAGCGATATGACATATTTATTGATTGCAAAGCATGCAAACAAACAAAGCAAACAAGCCGATTATGCAAGTATTGATGCAGAATCTGGTGATTTATCAGGGGAGGTTCACAGAATTGTAGAGTCTTTTGCAAAGCATATTTTAGAGCGTGATTTGAATGCCTCCGGGTTATTAGGTAAACTTTAAGTAAATATACATATATGCAAGAAATACAAACAAACAATCAACCAACGCAACCAAACATTACAGTGACTCAACCAGTGGTTCCACCTCCTTCTTTTTATGCGCAGAACAAGTGGTCAATTTGGATTATAATAGCGTCTGTTTTGGTGCTTGGTACAGCAATCTACTTCATTTTCCGTACTCCTTCATTAAAGAAGAATATTCAACCAAGAGTTACTTTGAGTATTGATGCTCCTCAAACTGTTGCAACTGGCTCAGAGTTAATTTACAAGGTCAGAGTTAAGAATGATGACAGTGATAGCATTAAGAACGTTACATTGGATTTAGTATATCCTCAGGGTTTTACGTTTAAAGACAGTGTTCCTAAACCAACGAAGCTTAATGGAACTCAGTTTGGTTTACCACCACTTGATCCAAGTCAGGAAACAACAATTATGATTAAGGGTGATGTTCAGGGCAATGCTGGTGAGACTAAGACCTTGAATGCAATTATGCATTATCGTTTTTCTAATACCAACACATCTGAGTTTGTTGCTTCAAGTCAGGCTCAGACCCAAATTAAAACAGCTGACATTGCAATTCAAATTGATGGCCCTGGAAGTGTAAATTCAACACAAGACGTTTCATATGTCATAACCTACTCTAATTTTACTCAGGATACTATTTCTGGTTTTTCTATTGTTGCAACATTACCTAAAGAATTTAATATTTTGTCTTCAGAGCCAAAGGCTAATCTTAAAACCACTTGGAATATTGGTGACTTGAAAGCAAATCAAAGTGGACAGATTAAATTGGTTGGTAATTTTAAAAGCGCACATACAGGTGATCAATTAACAATATCAGTACAAGCAAATGGTTCTGTTAAAGGAAACCCAAGCTTTGCTTTAACAGCAGCTCAGTTGTTTGTAGATATTTCAAGCCAACCTCTTTCAGCTGATATTAGTATTGATTCAACGACTGACAAAAGTTATGTAGAAGCTGGAGATCGTTTAATTTACAAAGTTACTTACAAGAATAACAGTCAGTCAGTAGCAACAGGAGTGCATGTAAGTGCAACTCTTTCTCCGAGCTCAGTCTTTGATCTTGAATCTATTCAAGCAGAGGGCGCTATTGTAGATAACAACGTAATTTCGTGGGATGCAGGGCAGATTTCAGAGCTTTCAGCGCTTTCCCCAGGTGATGGTGGTGATTTGAGGTTCACTGTTTCTTTGAAGAACCCTATTGTTAAAACAAGCCAGAAAAATGTTTTAGTTTCCGCATACTCAGAGATAAAAAGTAATGAAAATCCACAACCGTTTAAAGGACAGGGGAGTGTATTGAAGGTGCTAACTAGTGTTGATCTCTCAACTTCTTTAACATATTACAGTGGTGCAAAGCCTCCAAAGGTTGGTAATGTTACAACATATCAAGTTAATATTGCTTTAAGTAATTCTACTAATGATGTTACTGCTTCAAAACTAACCTTAAATCTTCCTAACTCAGCTTCTTTTGATACTAAGACTTTAAATCCAGAAGAGGTGAATAACGTGTCGTATGACAAGAGCACAAAGAAGCTTGTTTGGAATATTGGAACAGTTGTGGCACATGCAGGAGAGTTTGTACCAAGCAGAAGCTTGCAATTTAATGTTAGTATTACACCCGGCTTAACTAACAGAGGTAATCAGATGACGCTAGTTAGTAACATTGTTTTTAATGGCACTGATTCATTTATTTCAATTCCTGTTAATTTAACTTCTGAAGATATTACAACAGCTAATGATCCGAACTCACTGATTGGTGTTCAATAGCAGGGGATAAAAAAAAGACCGGCAATTGTTGCCGGTTTTTTTAATTTCTTTGTTTAGTAGATGTATCCGCGGATTACTGGGCTATCCATATCAATCTTTCTTGTGTCAATAAAGCCTAGGCGGATGTAGTTTGATTCAGAAACAGTTATTGTTCCTGCCTCTTCATCAACTTTTTCAACGTATGCTACGTGTCCATATCTTCTGTTTTCTGTTGTTACTACAACAGAACCAACTGTTGGGTAGTTTCCTGTTGAGTATCCAGCAGCACGAGCATTTGTTAGCCAGTTTTTAGCATTGCCGCCAAATGTTATTTTTCTTTTCTTAGCGACATACCATGTGCATTGTCCCCATGGGAAAATGTGTTCATCGCTATCACTACCACCGATTTGAGGTTCATATACTGAAACATTTCCAGGTAATGTGTGTTTTATTGCTGGCTTTGGTTTAGCAGGAACAATGATTACACCATTTGGAACAATTAAAAGATCGCCCGGTTCAATGTCAGAATCATCTTCTAACCCGTTGTAGGCGATTATTTTATCGATATCTACTTTGTATTTCTTAGCAATGTCAGGAAGAGTATCGTTGTTTGTAATTTTGTGTAATACACCGGTAGTTGGAAGAATAACTAAGTTCCAACCTGGTTTAATCGTTGAGCTTGAAAGGTTGTTTGCCCACATGATTGTTTCCTGGCTAATTCCAAATTTGGAAGCAACACCTTTTAGTGTATCTCCTTTTACTGTGTCATACACCTTGATTTGATCAGCAACAAGCTTTTTGATGTTGTCTGGGTTTTCCTTCTGAATGGTGTTTTCTGTGATTAGTGAGGCTGTAGCGTTTTCATTTGCTGAAATAGTGTTGGTAAGTGCGTCGTTTGATGCCAAGACCACTTGAGCAGATGCGGAAGGAATGATTATATTGTTGTTTTGTGCAATGACTGTTCTGACTGTTGTTGCTTTGTTGTACAAAGCTGGGTTTTGATCAGGGTGGTAGGAGAGTAGTTTAGTGAGTGAATTGTTTGCTTGGGTGAAATGAGATCCTGCAAAGATATTAGCTGCAATGATCAAAATAGAAAGACCAGCAACTATGAGTTCAGTGCTGAATTTAAATGTATAGTCCAAACGACCCATCTTTATAGGTGAGTGTAATGCGTGGAATGTGTTGAAATGCTTTTCTAAGCTGGAGTTAACCACTTTCAGATATCTGGTTGCAGATTTTTTAGCTTCAGGCAGTTTGCTTTTCTGTTGATTAAAAGCTCCCTGTATTAACTGCTTAAGCGTATTTACGTACCCTTTTATATATACCCCGGTTCCAAACACCTCGGTTTATACCCAGTAGTCAGTAGGCCCTAAAGGCATGAGTCGTATCAAACAAAAATAAACCTAAATATTTGGTTTAATGTTTACTCCGAACTAACACATAGTACCAGTTATGAATATCGAAATCAAGGCTTTTGGCTTATATTAGCCCAAAAATGGCTTAGATAAGGGAAAACTTTTCCACTTTTGGCTTAGATAAGCCATTTCTGGGTGGTTGTTTTTTTATTTTCTTTTGCCCTTGATTTTATCCATATTTTATGTGAATATACACAGAAGCTTAAAAGAGGATTAATAATCGTTGTTGTAACAAACTGTAAGGTTTGAAACACATAGTAGTGGATGTTTCGCAGTTCGTGTGTGGTCTTCTCGATTCCATGAGGTGTACCCGTATGAATCTGCTCCAGATGGGTCTCATCCTTCTCGCGATCCTCGTTGTTGGATACGTCGGCTTCCGAGCTTTCACCAAGAGCATCGAGGCTCTCGTTCCGAAGATCGAGACCGCGATCCTCAAGCGCGGTGAAGAGCGCCTCGTCATCCTCAAGAACCAGGGGGTGAGCGTGCGCAACTCGACAGGGAACATCTGGGAGGAAGTCATTGAGCTTGAGCCCGGTTGTACCCTGATTTCGCTCGTGGAAGAGGTCGTGCGGTATTACGTCGCGGCTGGGCATCTCAACAACCCTCCTGTCCATGCTGATTGGCTGTGGGTGGAGATGGTCCGCTCGACGGACGCAGACTGTCAGTGTCGCCGAGTTCTGATTGCTCGCATTGCGGAGTTCCCAGGGGCTCTGTCGATGCGAGCCCATGAAGCGCTTCGAGACCATGGAGTCAGGACCTTCGAGGCTGCGCCGCCTCCGTCTAGCGGAAACGGTGATCACGACCGCGAGCCGGTCCTGGCGGGTGCTTCCGCTGATGGTAAAGGTGACGGCAACAGCATCTCCTGAACAACAACAACGTTACAACTGAGCGACGCTTTGCATCCTGCAAGGCGTCGTTTCAGTTTGGTTAATCTTTGGTATACTAAGGAAGATGAAATCAGAAAAAATCCTTCAAGGTCTGAATGATCGTCAGAAGCAAGCTGTTACCGCCCCACTCGGGCCGGTTTTAGTTTTAGCTGGAGCTGGTAGTGGTAAGACAAAGGTTTTAACTCACAGAATCGCGTATTTAATTTCTGAGGGTCTTTTTAGTGCTCAAAATATTCTTGCTCTTACATTTACAAACAAGGCTGCAAAAGAAATGCAGAATAGGGTGCAGAGTTTGTTCCCAAACATGGGTATGCCAACCATGGGAACTTTTCATTCTGTTTGTGCAAGAATTTTAAGACAAGAGATTCAGGCCCTTGGGTACACTAAAGGCTTTGTCATTATTGACGATGATGATCAAGGAAAGATTTTAAAAGAAATTTGTATTCAAAGAAACTTGGGTGCAAAGTTTCCTCCAAATCTTTTCAAGAACTATATCTCAATGGCAAAGAATGCTTTGCAGACTCCTGATCAAATGGATTTGCCGATTGATAAGACGGTGATGAACATGGTACGAGAGGTTTACGCTGAATACCAGAATTATCTGTTTAAACAAAACTCTTTAGATTTTGATGATTTGTTAATGTTACTTGTTAAGATATTTCAAGCGTTTCCAGATGTTTTGTCTAAGTACCAGAATATTTTCAAATACATTTTAGTTGATGAATATCAGGATACAAATCACGCACAATATATGCTTCTTTTTCTGTTGGCTATTGGCAGTGAGGAAAATGTTGGTTTAAGAAATCTTTTTGTTGTTGGGGATGATGCTCAAGCGATTTATGGTTTCCGTGGTTCTAATTTAAGAAACATTTTGAATTTTGAAGAGCATTTTTCTGATGCTCTGGTTATTAAGCTTGAGCAGAATTATAGGTCAACAAAAAATATTCTTTCTGTTGCTCAAGAAGTCATTCAGATTAATAAAGAACA
>VMFF01000014.1 GCA_007375915.1 Candidatus Doudnabacteria bacterium Gr01-1014_77 | reverse complement strand
CTTTAATTGATTACATCAGGAAAACAGAGGTTGTTGCTGGGGACGCAGGGGCTATTACTCAACACATTGGTGCATACCAAGTTAAAAAGAACAACAAACCAATAACAATATTAGATACTCCAGGACATGAAGCTTTCTCAGAAATGCGTGCTAGAGGAGCAAACGTTACTGACATAATCATCTTAGTCATTGCTGCTGATGATGGTGTTAAACCACAAACCATTGAAGTCATAAACAGAGCAAAATTTACAAACACTCCTTTAATAGTCGCCATAAACAAAATTGATAAAGAGGGTGCAAACATAATGCGAGCTAAACAAGAATTAGCTGAACATGGTGTTCTAACTGAAGACTGGGGTGGAAAAACAATCGCAGTCCCTATCTCTGCAAAAACAGGACAAGGTATAGATGAACTATTAGAAATGGTTCTTCTAACTGCAGAAGTTGAAAACTTCAGAGCAAATCCAAATGGAAAAACCCTCGGAACAGTTATTGAATCACATCTTTCACAGGGGAAAGGTCCTGTTGCGACAGTCATCATTCAGAACGGTCAATTGAAAATAGGGGACATTGTTACAATAGGCGGAGCTTTCGGAAGAGTCAGAGCATTAGAAGACGAACATGGTAAAAAAACCAAAGAAGCATTGCCTTCAACTCCTGTTCAAATTTCAGGTCTTTCTGATGTCCCTCAAACTGGAGATATTCTCTCAACTAGAGAAACATTAGAGGAAGCAAAACAAATTGCCTTCCAAATCCAAAGAAAAGAAAGAGTCAGAAGAATAACTCAAAACCAGAGAATAAAAGTGGAGGCAGGAAGCAAAACCCTAAACCTCATTATTAAAACAGATGTTTTAGGATCTTTAGAAGCAATCAAACAATCCATAGATAAACTTAAAAACGACGAAGTTACCATAAACATCATTTCAGAAGGAGCAGGAGAAATAAACGAAAACGATGTTACCTTAGCATCAACATCAAAAGCAACAATCATTGGTTTTAATACCAAAGCAAACAGCAAAGCACTCGGTCTTGCGAAACAGCAAAAAGTAACAATTGATATGTATGATATCATCTACGAATTAATTGAAAACGTAACTACCGCTGTTGTTAAAATGCTTTCTCCAGAATTAATAAAGACTACATTTGGAAAAGCAAAAATCCTCAAAGTATTCATGACAGAAAAAAACACCATGATCATTGGTGGACGTGTTGAACAAGGAATGATTAAGAAATCAGGAGAAATCGCAGTCCTACGAAACGGAGAAGAGGCAGGGCGTGGTGAAATACTTGAATTACAACAAAGCAAAACAGTTGCTAAAGAAGTAAACAGCGGGGATGAATTTGGAATGAAGGTTAAACTCTCCGGGACAAAGATTGTAGAAGGAGACGTCATTGAATCCTTTGAAGAAAAACTCAAAGCAAAAGAATTCATTTCTAATAAATAAGTCCTGCTTGCAGGACTTTTAAAAACCCATGCAATTTCCACCTAAGAAAAACACTAACCGCATAGAAAAAATAAACTCCCTAATACAAAGACTATTAGGAGAGATTCTTTTACCTTACTTTAAAAACAGCAAAAGCATAGTCACAATATCAAAAGTAGAAACCTCAAGAGACATGCGTTGGGCTAAAATATGGATCACAATAGTAAACGGAAACGATGAGCATATCTTAGAACTACTAAGGAAAAACCTCTACGATATTCAAGGTGAGTTAAACAGACACGTTGAAACTAAAATAGTTCCTAGAATATCATTTCATCTAGACACAAGCGCAAGATATGCAGAACATATAAGCAACATCTTCCACGAGATAGAGAAAGAAAGAGAAGAAAGCAATGAATAACTTTGAACAAGCAAAACAATTCATAACAGATAACAACCGCTTTCTCCTAGCCTCTCATGCAAGAACAGATGGAGATGACGGCGGTTCAATGCTCGCAATGTCCGTTATCTTAGAATCAATGAACAAACAAGCAACGTTAGTTGCAGACGGTGGAGTTCCTTCAGGACTTCAATTCCTTCCAAAACAAAATTTAATCCTCTCAGAACTTCCAACTCCTGCAACAAATGAATTCTATGATGGAATAATTCTTTTTGGATGCGGCAAAAAAACAAGAGTTGGTTTTGAAGAAATAATAAACTCAGATTTACCAATACTAAACATAGACCACCATCCGGATAACCAAATGTATGGCACAGTTAACCTAGTAGACGCACAAAAATCTTCAGTAGCAGAACTAGTCTATGATTTTTTCAAATACCTAGACATCAAATTCAACAGTGACATTGCAAAATGTCTTTTAACTGGAATGTTTACAGACACTGGTTCATTCATGCACTCAAACACCCAACCATCAACTTTAATTGCAGCTGGTGAACTAATGAAATATGGGGCAAGAATAGACAAGATATATGAATCAACCTACCAAAGCAAAGATCTAAACGCACTAAAAGCCTGGGCAAAAGCAATTGAAAATACAAGATTGTTAAATGACGACAAGGTAGCTATAAGCGTCATAACACAAGAAGATTTAGATCAACTTGGGGAAGTCTCAAACAGCACCTTTGAAGGATTCGTTGAAACACTAAACAAAATACCAGGGATTAAATTCGCACTTTTCTTAAGACAAGACGGTAATCAAGTTAAAGGAAGCTTAAGAAGCGAAGAAAACAAGAACATGGACGTTTCTTTCCTTGCAAACCTTTTCGGAGGAGGGGGACATAAACTAGCTTCAGGTTTCGAAATACCAGGGAAGATAATAAAACAACCGGACGGAAGCTGGAAAATAGACGAACATTAAAAAGAACCCCACTAAAAAGTGGGGTTCTTTTTTGGAGCGGCTAACGGGAATCGAACCCGTGTCACTTCCTTGGCAAGGAAGAGTTCTACCATTGAACCATAGCCGCTTAGAATTATTTATGGTGCCGAGCCCCAGAGTCGAACTGGGCACGCCTGCCTCTTCAGGGCAGCGCTCTACCGATGAGCTAGCTCGGCATAATTACACTTCATATCTTACTGGTGGGCGATAAAGGATTCGAACCTTTGACCTCTTCGGTGTAAACGAAGCGCTCTAACCAACTGAGCTAATCGCCCTCGTGCTTAAAAACTTTTGGTGCCCGAGGGGAGATTCGAACTCCCATGGGATTGCTCCCGCTACCACCTCAAGGTAGTGCGTCTGCCAGTTTCGCCACCCGGGCGCGGGTTAGTTAAAAAGAAAGATTTGAAACATCAAATCTCGCTAATTATATTACATATACCAAAAAAATTCCAGTCCAAACAAGACAAAGATTGTGTATCCAATATAATGCATAGTTCGACCCGCTTTGCCTTTGACAAATAAGGTATATTCTGGTAATCTACGATGTAAACCTTTTTAAACAACACACATGGAATTTACTCCTCCATTTCCGCCACACTTAGATCCAAACTACAGCGGAAACAAGACAGGAACAGAAGCATACAGTGAAGAAATACTAAACCAGATGACAACATCTGAGCGAACTCGCTTGGCTGTTAAACTTTACAAAAAAAGAGAAATTGAAATACACGATGCCATAAAAATCTCAGGACTTTCTGCTGAGATTTTTGCGTCTGTTCTAAAAGGAATGAACCTAGAGGTAAGACAGATGAATGTTTTAGTTTGCGGTGGCGCTGGATTCATTGGTAGCAACTTTGTTCGCCACATGGTTACTAAATACCCACATTACAAAATAGTTAACATAGACAAGCTAACATACGCTGGAAACATTGATAATCTAATAGACATTGAAGATCGTCCAAACTATGTTTTCTATCAAGGTGATATAGTTGATCAGAAGTTCATCGATGAAATAATCATTAAAGAAAAAATAGACTCTATTGTTAACTTTGCAGCTGAAACACACGTTGATAGAAGCATACACATTGGTTCTAGAGAGTTTGTTATGACCAACACTGTTGGTGTACAAACACTATTAGATGCAACAAGAAGACACAATCTCTTCAAATTCGTTAACATTTCAACAGATGAAGTATACGGTTCATTAGAACTTGGTGAACAAAGAATGTTTACAGAAGAAACTGCTTTTGAACCAAATGTTCCTTATGCAGCAGCAAAAGCAGGTGGAGACATGCTTTGCCGAGCTTACTACAATACTTTCGGAGTTCCAGTAATAGTAAGCCACTGCTCTAACAACTATGGTCCTTACCAGTTCCCAGAAAAACTAATTCCATATTTAATAACTAAAGCATTAAACAGAGAACAGTTCCCAATCTATGGAGATGGCAAATATATCCGTGACTGGTTATTTGTCCTAGATCACGTCAAAGCAATTGATTTAATGCTCCACAAAGGAATTGCTGGTGAAGTTTACAACATTGGTGGTAACAACGAAAAGAGTAATCTTGAGATAGCGAAGTTAATTTTGCAATACTTTGGTTTACCTGAATCAATGATTAAATTTGTTCCTGACAGACCAGGCCACGACAGAAGATATGCGATAGATGCAACAAAAATCATGAATGAACTTGGTTGGTACCCTGAACATCGTTTTGAAGAAGCAATCCCTAAAACAATCGAGTGGTATTTGCATAACCAGGAATGGATGGCTAAGATTAAACAAAGAAACGAAAATATCAACGATCACATTAAATAACTGAAACAAAAATGCAACTTCAATTCAAACAATTTGAAGTAAAAAAAATCCAAGCACCAAACTTTGTAATGAGCCCTCTAGAACTCAAAGAATATGTTGACTTTGAGGTTAAGCGGGTATATTTCATATCACATCCAACAGGAAACACAGGGCAACACTGCCATCTAAAAGAAGAAGAACTCTTTATTATGGTTTCTGGGTCTTGTACTGCTGTCATAGACAAAGGAAACGGCTTAGAAGAAATACCAATGAAATCACCTCAAAGCGCTATGTACATCGGAAACTACGTTTGGCACGGATTTAAGGATTTTAGTCCAGATGCTGTGCTTTTAGCCATTAGCTCAACAAACTACAACCCAAACAGGGAAGACTATATTGAAGACTACGAGAAATACAAACAAAAGCTGAAAGACCTAGGTGTATAACCCATTAATCATTAAAAAGCCCAATAATATGGGCTTTTTTAGACCATTTTTACCCCAAAAAGTCACCTTGACATATCCCTTGACAGATGGGGTAATGTATGATAGAATGCATTCTTGTACGGTGAAAACCGTCCAAGTAAAGGTCCGCAGCAATAGCTGCAAAGCCCAAAAGGCTTAAGAACTTTGAAATCTAAATATTTAAGGGAAGAAAGGAATTGATCATATAAAATGAACGCTTCTTTGAAGGCCCTTCAGTCTGCTAAGAACAAGATCGCGGTTTTAGCTGCTCTTGTTTCCTTGGTAACCGGGATTCATCCTGGTACCTTGGTGGCTCACGCCCAGGCTGTTGGTTCAGAAAAAAGCATAGTTTTTGAAATCAAAACTCAAAACCCTGGTTCATTAATTACAATGGACCATGCGAAATACGCGAAGATAGACAAGAAAGTAACTCTAGTCAGAGAATATTTGGAAAGTAAAGGCGCTCCTTTAGCGGATTACACCGAAATATTACTGGCGCAAGATGATTGGAAAACAATCCTTGCAATCTCAAATGCAGAAAGCTCCTTAGGTAAACGCTGTTATTACAATAACTGTAGCGGAATTTACGGACAATTTGGGATAGGTTACGCCGGTCTAAAAAGATACGACTCTACAGCTGACTGGATTATTGACTTACAAAAGTTGATTGACAGAAGATACAAGGGCTGGACACTTAAACAGATGAACGGAATCTACGTTTATCCAAGAAGCTCCAACTGGTATGCAGCAACCTCTCAAATCTACAACGACTTAGTTGAGATAGAGCAACAGGTAGAAACAGAGTCAGCTTAAAAAATACAAGCGAAAATAGAATCCCGCCTTAACCGGCGGGGTTTTATTTTATCTCAGTGTGCTAATATTACTAAATAATATTTACAGCAACCTATGGGAGTTAAAATAAAAGTAAATGAAAAATATTTCAAGAGATGGTCAAGGAACATGGCCTATATTTTAGGCTACCTTTTTGCAGATGGAAGCACAGAAGATTGGAAAAAATTTAGAGGAAGATATGTTAAAGCTATCAGTACTGATCGCGAGCTAATCGAAATGTTCAAGAGGGAATTAAAGTCTGAACATAAAATAGAGATAATTCCACCCGAATCAGAAAGACACAAAACAAAGTATAGGCTAAGAATAGGGAGCAAAGCATTGTATAATTCGTTATTTAATTTAGGGATGGAACCGAAAAAATCCCTAACAATGAAGTTCCCTAACATAGAAGATCGATATTTGGGTGACTTTGTTCGTGGATACTTTGATGGAGACGGTTGTGTATATATAGAAAAAGACACGAAAACGAAAGTTCCAAAAAGATTAAGAGTGGTATTCACGAGTGGCAGTCACGAATTTTTAAAAGTTTTATCTTCAAGACTAAAAAGTACGCTTGTGTTAAACCAATCCAAAATATATGATAGCAGGCGCAGTTTTCAGCTATCGTATTCAACAAAAGACAGCTTAAAAGTCCTTGAGTTCTTTTATGGAGACAATCCGAAATTATACTTAAGACGGAAGAAAAGGGTCTTTACTAAAGCACTAAAAAAATGCGATAATTGGAAAGTTAACGATAGGGAAATGGCCACGTGGCGAAGCAGCTAACGCAGCGGTCTGCAAAACCGCGATACATGGGTGCGAATCCCATCGTGGCCTCCATAAAACAAACAACTGAATAATATACGAGCCGATGTGGTGGAACTGGTATACACGAGAGACTTAAAATCTCTTGCTCGTAAGGGCTTGTGGGTTCGAGTCCCACCATCGGCACCAAAAGAATTGTATGGAAAGAATCAATAAAAATTTCATTATAGCCGTTTTAGCAATTTTAATATTAATTATTGGTTTTTTTTGGTACAAAGGAACAAACAAAAGCATTGTTGATAAGACTCTACAATGTGCCCAACTATACGAACTAAAAAAAGTTAAATACTGGGGTAATGAAATTGGACAGAATAAATCCGTATTTAATAAAACACTAAATGCTTGCTTAGCTTTAAATATCTATAATGATTTTCAAACCAAAGATTATTTTGCGATGATAATAGATATGTCGAACGATAAAACCATCCTTTCCTTCAGCGCCCAACAAAAAGGATTTTATTTTAACAACTCCCAACGTATTGATTGCAAAAACTCCTACATCTATTTTAAATATCTCAAAAATGGAGAAGAGATTAAAGATTACGGCTGCGAGAAATATGACTTAATGGATAAAATGTTTGAACAAGTCAGGGACTTCGGATTTGAAGTCTTCGGTGCCTCTCTCTAATCCAAAAAATTACAACGTAATATTTTAGTAAACTCAAAAACACCCATGATTGACTTTGTTTTAATAATTTCATCGCTACTTATATTCTTCATTGTTCAAGTAACGATCAACAGAGAAATTCCATTAACCCTGATAGCAATTGCAATGACAGTATTTGTACTGTCTCGTTCAAACAATATTGAAGGTGAAACTTTTCTTTTCATAATTGGTTTACTACTAGGATTAGTTATCGAGGTAGCTCTGGGTTTAATATTACGTACACAGCATTGGGAGAAAGCATCTTTTTTTGGAGTCCCGTATTGGTTACCTGTAATTTGGGGGTATGGATTTGTCATGATACATCGGGTCGGAAACATTGTTCTTGAATGGATGCGTTAGAACAAATGAAACACTTCACAAGAAAAATAGAAGACTTTGTTTGCGAACATTGTGGTGAAAAAAACAAGGGCAATGGGTACACTAACCATTGCTTTAATTGTCTTTACAGCAAACACGTTGATATAAACCCAGGGGATAGGGAATCAATCTGCCAGGGATTAATGCGCCCAGTTGCAGTACATCTTAAAAACGGGCAATATGTAATAACCCACAGGTGTGAAAAATGTGGTGCTGAAAAAGACAACAAAACAGACGAGAGTGATAACTTCGACGCTATCATAAAAATAATCGAGAAAAAGTAAGATGAAACTTCACCGAGAACAAAGACAATCCGAAAGCACTGAACTAGCAGACAGAAACTATGAACTACTCAGAGATTCTTTTGAAGCTGCATTAAATGAAACTCCTGCAATAGAGGGGAGTCAAAGAATTTTAGGTATTACTACAGAAGACGGCAGAATAATGAAGCTTCTAATAAAACCAGCTGCCTGGGAAGAAACAATGGCAAACTTTTCGCTATTAGTTCAAAGCCTAAACGGAAAGATACGAAGCATTCAACTTACAGGTGTTGTACCGCATACTGAAACTAACGCTCAATCTAAATACAACATTTCATTAGATCTTAAACCAGAAGCACTCGCAGCTGTCTCAACAGCAGTTGATAGACTTAAAGCAGAAAGAGTCAGAACTAGCGGAGAGTTTCAAACTAGTGAAGTATAAAAAAACCGGCGTTAGCCGGTTTTTTTAATTCACCATATTAAACTTCTTTGACTTCCTCTTCTGTTGTCTCTGCTTTTTCTTCTTTCTTCTCTTCTGGCTTTTCTGTTAAAGCCTTAATAGACAAGCCCAAGCGATGCTCCTGTGGTTCAATAGAGATTATCTTAAACTCCTTTTCATCTCCAACCTTTAAAACATCTTCAGCACTCTTAACTTCTTCATGTGACAATTCCATTAAGTGAGCAAGTCCTTGAATTTGGTCATCAAGTTCTACAAATACACCAAAAGGCATAATCTTAGAAACTTTTCCTTTAACAACCTGTCCAATCTGGTACTTCTTTACACTGTCCTGCCATGGATCTTTTTCTAGCTGCTTCATGGACAATGAAATTCTGCCTTTGTCTAAACCTATGACAACTGCTTTAACTTCTTGTCCAACCTTAACAATATCCTTTGGATGTTCAATACGCTGCCATGCTAATTCTGAAATGTGTACTAAGCCTTCTAGTTCTCCAAACTTAACGAAGACTCCGAAATCAACAATACCAGAAACTGTTCCTGTAACAATATCACCAATCTTTAACTTAGATATACGATCTTGTAAGTCTTTTTCAAAGACTGCTTTTTCAGAAACAATCAGCTTTTCTTCGTTCTGATCTGCTGTAATAATCTGAACATCAAACATTGTACCAACAAACTGATTCAATACAGACAAAATCTTGTTCTTGTCACCATCTTCTACTCTTGGGTAGTGTTCAGTTGATAACTGAGAAACTGGCAAGAATCCCATAACATTGTTAATCTCAACCATCAAACCACCCTTGTTTGCTTCCAAAATCTTAGTGCGAACAATTTCTTTAGTCTGCATCTTCTCTTGTAAGGTAGACCAAACTCTTTCCTGTCCTGCTTGGCGGAAAGAAAGTTCAATATTACCGTCTTTATTCTCAATATCAACTACAGAAGCAAAAACTTCATCACCTGGTTTTAAAGAAGAGAGTGTTGCTTCATCATCATAAAGTTCACGGCCGCGAACAACGCCTAGGCCATAACCTTCGATGTCTACATATACTTCATTTTTTCCTACAGACAAAATTTTTCCAGCAACGACTTCACCTGGTTTCAAAACCTTGATCTCAAGGCCTGATTGAATCAGATCATTCATTGTCTGGGCATTTGCTGTCACTGTTTTCTCTGACATGTAAATAAAAAATCCCAAGAACTAACTTGAGAATTGATGCGGTTAACCCGCAAATCTATTCTATTAGTTAATTCTTAATAGCACGTTTGTTCTAAGGCCTAATGACTTGTTAATTGTTTAATAAACGTGCGAGCTCATTAAGCTCTGAAAGTATACTAAATCCCAACAGTTATTGCAAGACCCAAAGCCTCTGGTGTAATATGCCGTCATACGAGAAAACACGAACCGGAGGAGCCATGACAGAATGGGAAGATACCAACAGCTCCTTCGAGCTGCCAGAAGACGAATCCTGGCGAGGCGATCAACACGCTCCGCAAGGACCAGATGGTGGTTCCATATCCACCTGGCAACCTGGGATGAGTTCTGACGAAGCAGATGATCTCTTAGATGAAGTTGATGATGAAGAGCTCTTTAACTCAGAGGATG
>VMFF01000013.1 GCA_007375915.1 Candidatus Doudnabacteria bacterium Gr01-1014_77 | reverse complement strand
CCTGGCCAACATGGTCAGAGCAGAGGGCGTGTTTCTGAATATGGAACTCAGCTTAAAGAAAAGCAGAAAGCAAAATGGACTTACGGAATCCTAGAAAAGCAATTCAGAAACTATTTCAAAGAAGCTGCAAAGAAAAAGGGAATTACAGGAGATGCTTTACTTCAAATATTAGAATCAAGACTAGATAACATTGTATATCGTTTAGGTTTTGCAGAAACCAGAGCACAAGCAAGACAGTTGGTTTCTCACGGTTTCTTTGATGTTAATGGTAAGAAAGTAAACATTCCTTCATACAGAACAAGAGTTGGTGAAGTTATTGCATTTAGAGAAAGCAAGAAGAAGAGTAAATACATTGATGTTTTAAAGCAGAAGCTCAAGAATGCAAAGACTCAGGAATGGTTAGAACTAAATTCAGATCAGCTTTCAGGAAAAGTATTGAGCACTCCAAATCAAGAACAGATTGATAGCAGAATCAATACACAGCTAATCGTTGAATTGTACTCAAGATAATTTAATTAATGCCTTTAAAGGCAAAGGGAGAACGTTGGTATAAGGTTTGAATGCGTCACGAATTAGGTCTACATTTAAATCGAAAGCCCGCGTAACAAATGGAAGCTATTCCATTACCAAATCAAGTTAGTTTGTTAGAGCAAGACGGTAACCGTTACACTTTTGTAATGGAACCTTTGTATCCTGGATACGGTGTTACTATTGGTAATACCTTACGCCGTGTTTTGTTGTCTTCAATGCCAGGTGCAGCTGTTGTTGCTGTTAAGATGAAATGGGTTGATCATGAATTTTCAACAATCCCTAATGTTAAAGAAGACGTTGTTGAAATAATTTTGAACTTAAAACAGTTAAGATTAAAAGTACACACAGAAGAACCAGTAAGACTTACTTTGAAAGTAAAGGGTGAAAAAGTCGTTACTGCAGCTGATATTAAAGAAACAGATTTAGTAGAAGTCGTTAACAAAGATCTCTACATTGCAACCTTGGATAACAAGACTGCAGAATTGGACATGGAATTAATTGTTCAACAGGGTAGAGGATATGTTCCAGTAGAACAGCGTGAATCCGAGAAGCTTGAAATCGGTATGATCGCTATAGATGCAATATACACACCAATAAAGAACGTCAACTATGAAGTTCAGAACGTTCGTGTTGGTCAGATCACAAACTTTGACAAGCTTACAATCACAATGGAAACAGATGGCACTATAAACGGACAGGAAGCTTTAAACATTGCTGCACATATCTTAGTAGATCACTTTACAATGCTTGTTAATGATTCAGCAATTCCAGCTAATGCAACATCAAGAGCAGTTACTCCAGAAGTCTTTGCTCCTGAAACAGGAGAAGGTGCTTCTGTTAAAACAATGAATCTTTCAGTAAGAGCACAAAATGCTTTAGAAAAGAATGCAATTTTAACAGTAGAACAGCTTCAAGCAATGACATCTGAAGAAATTAAAGCCTTAGATGGTTTAGGCGAAAAAACTGCAACCGAGATTATAGAAGCATTAGGAAAGAGTATTTAAGAAATATATGAGACACAGAATTAGCAAAACCAAGAAATTAGGTAGAGGAATGGACAGTCGCAGAAAGCTTTTGCGATCCATGGCTTCTGCTGTAATAGTTTACGAGCAAATAGAAACAACTCCTGCAAATGCAAAAGCATTACGTAGCTATGTTGATAAAATGATTACCAAGGGTAAATTAAAGACATTACACGGACACAGACAGTTGCTTGCTGATTTAAATACAAACGCAGCTAAAAAAGTAACAGAAGTTCTAGCAGAACGTTTCAAAGATCGCAAGGGTGGATACACCAGAATATTAATCTCTGGAAAATCTAAAGACGGTGCTAAGAAATATATTGTGGAGCTAACCTAATTTTATGAAATCACAGAAAAGTTACATCCCAAAGAAAATAACAAGAGTCTGGTTAGAGATTGACGCTTCAGCAAAGCCAGTTGGCCGCGTTGCAACAGTCATTGCTAACGCACTTCGCGGTAAGGGCAAAAGAGATTTCACCCCACATCTAGACATGGGCGACTTTGTTGTTGCTACAAATGTTGAGAACATCAAGTTTACAGGACGAAAAGTAGAACAAAAGAAATACCATCACTACTCAGGATACCCAGGTGGTTTAAGAACAAAGCAATTAAAGAACTTAATTGTTGATAAGCCAGACGATGTTTTAAGAAGAGCGGTTTTTAGCATGATTGATGATCATAAGCTACGCAAACCAATGATGCGCAGACTAAAGATGGTTAGAGGTGCAACACATGAATTTAAGATTGATAAAAAGATATAACTAATATGGTAACTACTAAGAAAACCACAACTGAAAAGAAACCAGCTGTTAAAGCTCCTAGAAAGCCAAAAGCAGTTAAAGAAGCTCCTGTAGAAAAGACAGTAGTTGTTGAGGCTGAAAAGATTCAAACAGAAAAGCCATATGTTGAAAAAGTCGTTGCTTCAACTGCAATTGCTCAGATAAACCTCGCAGAAGGTAAGTATGCATGGGCTGTAGGAAGAAGAAAGACCTCTGTTGCCAATGTTCGCCTTTTCAAAGGAAAAGGAAAGAGCACTGTTAACAAGAAAGACATTGGAGTATATTTTGGAAACAATGCTTTAGTAGAACAGGCATTCAAACCATTACAGCTTGCTGGTTTAGAAAACCAGGTTTATGTTTACGTTAATGCAAACGGTGGTGGTATAAACTCACAGTCACAAGCAGTTGCTCATGGTATTGCAACAGCATTGGCAAAGCACAACACTGAATTCAGAAAAGTTCTTAAGAAAAACGGACTCTTAACCCGTGATTCAAGAATGAAAGAAAGAAAGAAACCAGGGTTAAAACGTGCAAGACGTGGTCCACAGTGGGCAAAGAGATAACGAATATACACAACATCAACTCCCCTGGAAACAGGGGAGTTATGATATAATATAAATAATTAACAAATAGGAAGAAACAAAATGCAATTCATTCCAAAATGGTTAGTACAAACCATTGCTGCAACAGTCGCAACATTATTAGTTGTTTTGACTGTAAGCCAATTGTACACAGTTAAAAGTAAATTTAGAGAGATTGATGATAAGCACATCATAAATATTTCTGCTGAAGGAAAAGTAACTGTTAAACCAGATCAAGCAATAATCAATGCTGGCGTTCAGACTGATGGTGCTACTGCAATCGATGCACAAAATGCAAACACCAATCTTGCAAACAAGATGATTGCTTTCGTAAAAGGTCAGGGAGTTGAAGACAAAGATGTTTCAACATCAGGTTACAACTTGTATCCAAAGTATGATTACAGTAAAGGCGATGGTCATATTACAGGATACAGCACAAACCAAACAGTCACAGTTAAAGTTAATGATCTGGAAAAAGTCGGAAAGATATTAGATGGTTTAACAAAGAATGGTGCAAACCAAATCAATGGAGTCAACTATACTTTCCAAGATCCTGATAACTTTAGAGAACAAGCTCGCGAAGCAGCTTTGAAAAATGCTCGTGAAAAAGCAGAGAACCTAGCACGTGCAGCTGGAGTTCGTTTGGGTAAGTTAATTTCCTTCTCAGAAAATGCTGGTGGAGTTGTCCCAATGCCTTACTATGCTGACAAAGCGTACAGTGGCATGGGTGGTGGTGGTTCGGCAGTTCCAAGCGTAGAACCAGGAGTCCAAGACATTACAGCTCAGATCTCAGTTTCCTACGAAATCTACTAGTTTTAAAGTATTTAAAGACCACCTTAAGAAAAGGTGGTCTTTTTACTTGATTTTTCCCTGTTATTATGTTATCGTACAAAAGCCTCAAGCAGTCTAGATAATCGCTGGAAGCTCAAAAATCGAGCTTCTAGAGGAAAGTCCGAACACCCCCAGGAGTAATCTTGGGAAGCAAGTTACTGGGAAATCCAGCCGGGAGGAGACAGGTTTGAAAAGTTCACGTGACTTTTCAAGAATGATCAAAGCCCAGGGATAGTGCAACAGAAACATGTCGCCGATGGCTTCGCAAGAAGATCAGGCAAGAGTGAAATCGTGCGGTAAGAGCGCACGCGTGGACGCAGTGATGCGTTGCGGTGAAAACCCAACTTGGTGCAAGGTCAAATAGGCCCTTTAATGGGCGGGTTGACCGCTTAGACAGATGATTATCCTCGACAGAATTCGGCTTACAGGATTGCTTGAGGCTTTAAATTATACATTTCCGCATGAAACGATCAGAGTTAATTTTCAATATATTATCCATTCCTGTAGACATCACAAGCTTGCTTTTAGCAGGCGTGATGTCTTTTTATATTCGTTTAAATTTAGAAACATATTTTCCAGTTCTTTTTAAACCAGATTTAAAAGAATTTGTTTTAAACCTTTTGGCAGTAATACCCATTCTTTTAGTTATCTTTGCTTTTGCTGGGTTGTACAATCTTCGTGGTACTAGAAAATTCTCAACTGAGTTTTCAAGAATCGTTGCAGCTATAACAATAGCGCTGTTATTAATTGTTTTTATCTTCTTTTTTGATCAAACCTTTTTTAATTCAAGATTAATAATTTTAATTGCTTGGTTAGTAAGCATAATTGTTTTAGTATTAGCAAGATATATTTTAAAGAAGATCCAGGTTGCTTTGTTAAAAAGAGGCTTTGGTTTACACAATCTTGTTGTTGTTGGAGCAACACAGAACCAGCATCCAATGTTAGAACAAATTAGAAACGACAAGAACTTTGGATATGAGATTGTTGCAGAGATATCAGACAATCAAAATGTGCTAGAACAACTTGATCAGATATATCAGAAGAATAAATTCGAAGAACTGCTTCAAGCTGACCCTTCAGCACCCGCATATTTGAATTCGCAACTGTTACAGTTTGCAAGACAAAAAGGTTTAACATTCAACTATTTACCTGATATTTTTGATGTTCAAAGAAACCATCTAGAAACACTAACCATAGATGGCATGCCAGTCATTTCCATTAAAAACACGCCATTAACCGGATGGGGAAGTGTTGTTAAAAGAATATTCGATATTTTACTTTCTTTGCTTTCTTTAATCATAACTTCACCTTTTTTCCTAGTTATTGCCCTCGCTATAAAAATAGATTCAAAGGGTAAGGTTTTCTACGCAGCACCACGTGGGGGACATAAAAAAGACTTTACTTTCTACAAGTTTAGAACCATGTATTCTCATCTTAGCGTTGGACAGGAATATGGTGGAAAAGAAGCTGAAAAGATCCGCCAAGAACTTTGGAAGGTTAATGCAAGAGGTGGAGAATCAGGCGCTTTCTTAAAGATTAAAGATGACCCAAGAGTAACAAGGGTTGGTAAGATTTTACGCAAAACTAAACTTGATGAAATCCCCCAGTTTTTTAATGTTTTAAGAGGGGATATGAGCATGGTTGGTCCAAGAGCTCATGTCATTGATGAGGTTGATAGATATCGTGATCAGTACAGAAGAATTTTCTCCATAAAGCCAGGAATATTTGGTCTTTCACAAATTGCTCAGATTTCATGGCCTGATCTTCCTTTTGATGAAGAAATTAAGTTAAACACATATTACATTGAAAATTGGTCAGTCTGGTTAGATATCCAAATACTAGCAAAAAGTTTCTATTACATTTTTTTAGGAAAGAAAAATATCGCTGACTATTAGTCTTCATATATGAAAGTCGCAATTGCACATGATTCCATCACGCAGTTGGGAGGAGCAGAACGGGTGCTAGAAGCTCTCCATGAGCTATATCCACAAGCACCTGTTTTTACTTTGGTTTATGATCACAAGCTCAAAGATCATTTTGAAGGATGGACAATTGTTTCTTCACCACTTCAATACATATACAATTTCATTCCAAAATTACAATATCTTCTTCCTTTCATTCCTTTGTCATTAATGTTTTTTAATCTTAAAGGTTTTGATTTGATAATCTCATCAAGTTCAGGGTTCATAAAAAACATGAAAGTTCCAAAAGGAGTTAAACACGCCAGTTATTGTCACACTCCTACTAGATTTTTGTGGTTAGATCAAAAAGAATATTTAAGAAGAGAAGTTCCAGGATTTCTAAGACCATTTGTAAGTTTGTATTTAAAATGGTTAAAGAAATGGGATTTTAAACATGCGCAGAAAATAGATTACATCTGGGCTAATTCAGAAAACGTAAAACAAAGAATCAAGAAATATTACAACAGGGAATCTGAGGTTTTGTATCCTTGGGTTGATTTAGACAAGTTCTATCCAACCACTCCAAAAGAAGACTACTACTTAGTAGCAGGGAGATTGCAAGCACACAAACGTGTTGATTTAGTTATTGAAGCTTTTAACAAAAACGGAAAGCAATTGCATGTCATTGGTACAGGAAGAGATGAAGAGCATTTAAAGAACATGGCTCATGAAAACATTCTTTTCTTAGGTAGAGTTGATGATCATGTTTTATGCAATGAATATTCTTCTGCAAAAGCATATATTTTTCCTCAAGAAGAAGATTTTGGTTTAATGCCACTTGAAGCAAATGCTACAGGTACTCCAGTTATTGCATATGCAAAAGGGGGATCCTTAGAAACAATAATACCTAACAAAACAGGAGTTTTCTTTGAACAACAAACACCAGAGGCAATAATTGAAGCAGTTAAACAGTTTGAAAACAAAACCTTTTTTTCAGAAGATCTCTTTGAACAAGCACAACGTTTTAGCAAAGAACAGTTTAAAGCTAGGGTCCAACAGTTGTTAGAAAAGGAAGGATTGGTATGAAGATAATGGTTGATTTAACGAGTTTGATGGAAACAGGCGGAAAGAGCTCAGGAGTTGAGAATTATCTCCTGAATGTTTTACCTTTCATTGATTCAGAAGAAAACACTTTCTCAGGGTTTTACAATAGTTTTAAAGATGTGTACATGCCAAAGTTTAAGCAAGGGTTTAATGTTTCAAGAAGATCAATTCCAAACAAGATTTTAAATACTACCTTGTCTTTTTTTTCTTTTCCTAAGTTTGAAAAACTCTTTGGTTCTTTTGATGTTTTGTGGCTTCCTGATTTAAGACCTTTTGCAATACAAAAGAAAACAAGATTGGCTATAACAGCGCATGATCTTTCTCCTGTGATGCATCCTGAGTACTATTCTTTTAAACGCCGCATCTGGCATTGGCTCATTCAACATAAACGATCATTTAAAAAAGCAGATCTAGTGTTTGCGATTTCTGAGTATACTAAAAATGATTTAATTTCACTTGGTGTTTCTGAAGAAAAGATTAAAGTTGTTAAACATGGTTTAAACCATGAACTCTTTAATACAAATATATCTAAAGAAGAAAAACTAGCTGTTAGGAATAAGTACAAGCTTCCTGAAAAGTTTCTTCTTTCAATATCAACTGTAGAGCCAAGAAAAAACATTGAAGGGTTAATAAAAGGGTTTGAGATTGTAGATGATCCTGATTTGTCTTTAGTAATCGCAGGAAGACTTGGCTGGCTATACAAAGGCGTTCTAGAGTTAGCAAACAAATCAAAAAAGAAAGATCAGATAATATTTACAGGATACGTTGACGAAAAAGATAAACCAGCATTAATTTCTACAGCGCACATTGTTTGTTACCCTTCTTTTTATGAAGGTTTTGGTTTTGTTCCGCTAGAAGCAATGGCTTGTGGAGTACCAGTAATAACTTCTGCAAGAACTTCAATGGCAGAGATTTGTGGAGATTCAGCTTTGTTAGTCGAACCATATCAATTACCCGAGCTTGTTAATGCAATACAGGCTTTAAACACTGACAATGCTTTAAGAACACACTTCATAGAAAAAGGGCTAGAGCATGTTAAGGATTTTACATGGGAAAAGAGTGCTTTGGAGATACAAAAGGGATTAATACAATTAGCTCAAACAAAGGTATAATACAGATATGAGAATAGGGATTGATTTAAGAATGGCAGGTTTAGAATATGGTATCGGAAGATACTCTGTTGAGCTTGTTCGTAAGATCATTGAGTTAGACAGGGATAACGAGTATTTCCTGTTTGTTAGAGATGAAAACACTTTTGCAAAAACTAATTTTGTATTTCGTTCAAACATTAATTTAGTTAAGGCAGATTACAAACACTATTCTTTCTCAGAGCAATTTAGTTTTAACAGGCTTTTAAACAAATATAATTTAGATCTAGTGCACTTTCTAAACTTCAATGTTCCTTTAATGTACAACAAACCTTTTGTTGTTACAATTCATGACATCATTCATCATAGGCTTCCTGGAACAAAAAAGAGCCACTTCTTACATCGTTTGGCTTACAGAGCTGTTATGAACCATGCAGTCCTTGCTTCTAAGAGAATAATTACAGTTTCAGAGTTTTCTAAAAAAGAAATACTAGATGTGTTTAAAGTTCCTGGAGATAAGATACAGGTGATATATGAAGCAGCAACAACTGTTCCAATTACAGATTCAGATGTTTCCTTGATTAAACAAAACTTTGATATTTCAAAACCATATCTAATCTTTGTTGGAGTTATGGAAAGAAAAAAGAATCTTTTAAATCTAGTTAAAGCATTTGATATCCTTAAAGACAAATTTAATTTAAATGTTCAGTTAGTGTTAGCAGGAAAAGCTGATTCTAACTATCCGGAAATACAAGAGCAGGTAAAAGAAATTAAATACAAAAAAGATCTAATTCTTACAGGCGTTGTTACAGAGAAAGAAAAGTATGCTTTGTACAAAGGTGCTGAGGCTTTTGTTTCCGCATCCTTGTTTGAAGGATTTGGACTTCCTGGCGTAGAAGCAATGAGCTTGGGTATTCCTTTGGTTGTTTCAAATACCGAAGTATTTAATGAAGTATATGATAACGGGGCAATATACTTTGATCCACATGATCCAGAAGACATAGCTCAAAAGATCAATTTTTTGCTTTCAGATGAGAAATACAGGGCTTTGATTTCAAACAACGCATATACCAGAGCACAGTATTTTTCCTGGGATTTAGCAGCAAAAAGAACTTTAGAAATATATACTAATTAAAGAAGCATGAAGATTATCTTAGTTGGTGGTGGTACTGGTGGACCAGTGATACCCCTAGTTGCAGTACAACAGAAAATACACAAAGAATTTCCTAAAACAAAGTTTTTGTTTGTAGGAACTTCATCAGGTCCCGAAAAACAGATGTTGTCTAAGTACAACGTAGCTTTTAAAGGGATTGTATCTGGGAAGCTTCGAAGATATTTCTCTGTGCTTAATATTTTTGCTCCTTTTTTAGTTTTAATTGGGTTTGTACAAGCATTGTTAATAATCAAGAAGTTTAATCCTGATGTTGTTTTTGCAGCAGGTGGTTATGTAGCTGTGCCAGTTGTTTTCGCAGCTTGGATATTAAGAAAAAAAATAGTCATACACCAACAGGATTATGTTCCGAGCCTGACTAACAAAATTCTTTCACCGTTTGCAAATAAGATTACTGTAAGCTTTGAGCATTCGCTAAAAGATTTTTTCAGTGGTTTAGGTATATTTGGATACAGCAAAAATGAACAGCGCGTTCATTGGACAGGAAACCCTTTTAGAGAAGATCTTACTCTTGATTTCTCAGAAACTGAAAAGAAGAAAACACGTGACGAATTTGGAATACAAGAAGACATGCCTGTTTTGTTAATACTTGGTGGTGCAACAGGAGCATCTGGATTAAACAAGATTATACAAGAAGCTTTGCCTGAATTAGTTAAAATCTCGCACGTAATTCATTCAACTGGAATAGGTAAAGGAATATCTTTTAATCACCCAAACTATCATCAATATGAGCTAATTTCTAATATGAGAGGTGCGTATGCTCTTTCTGATATTGTAATTTCCCGTGCTGGTATGTCTACCATAACTGAGCTTTCTGCGTTAAAGAAAGCAGCGATCATAGTGCCAATGCCTGATTCTCATCAAACTGAAAATGCAACAATCCTTTTGGTTTTGCAGGCTGCTTTAGTAATTTCTCAAGGAACATTAAGCGGTGAGAGATTAGTGGATATAGTCAGAAAAGTAATGTATGACTGGGAATACCAGAATACTATTAGAGAAAACATTCATAAATTAATGCCACATAACGCAACAGAAAAGATTTCTAAAATCCTCGTTGATATATGTCAAAAATAGCTGGGAAACAAAAAAAGATTGCTTTAGCAATGGCAGGAGCGGGTGCTCGTGCTGTTATGTATTTTGGCATAATAGATGTTTTTAAAGAACACGGTATTGAAATATCTATGTTTTCAACTTGTAGTAGTTCGACCTTTGTTGCTTTAGCATATTCCTCCGGAACATCAGAAAAGT
>VMFF01000012.1 GCA_007375915.1 Candidatus Doudnabacteria bacterium Gr01-1014_77 | reverse complement strand
AATGTCTGTAGCTATAAGTACTCTGAATCTCCCAATCTTGAATCCATCTAAAGCAGCAAGTCGTTGGCTTAACGAACGGTTTGAATGAATCTCTGTTGCTGTATGACCTAGATCTCTTACGATCTTGGTTATTTTTTTTGCGCCGTGTTTAGTTCTTGAAAAAACAAGAATGCTTCCTTTGTATTGATCAAGAATGCTAGCAAGCAAACGAAGTTTGTCTTGTTTGTCTACAAAAAATAGTTCCTGGCTAATTGCTTGTACAGAAGTTCCAGCAGGCGCAACTTCAACACGCAAAGGCATCATCATGTAAGAGTTTGCGATATTAACAATTGCTTCTGGCATGGTTGCAGAAAAAAGCATTGTCTGGCGTTTCTTTGGAAGATGAGACAAAACTTTTTTAATCTGAGGAATGAAACCCATATCAAGCATTCTGTCTGCTTCATCTAAAACAAGGATGTCTGCCTTTGATAGATCTAAACGTCTTGTTTCTAAAAGATCATTTAATCTTCCAGGTGTTCCGATGATGATATGTGGGTTTGTATGCAACATCTTTATCTGTTTTACAGGTGATTCCCCACCGATTAAGATTGCAGTTTTTAAGCCAAGGGAGCTACCAATTTTTTTAAGTGTTTCATTTACCTGTAAAGCTAGTTCTCTTGTAGGCAATATAACTAAGCCTTTGCTTTTACCGCCGCTTTGAGCAAGTCTTTGAATCATTGGAATACCAAAAGCAAGAGTTTTGCCGGTTCCTGTTTGGGCAATACCCATTAAATCCTTGCCTTCAATAGCAGGGGGGATTGATTGTTTCTGGATTGGTGTTGGAGTTTCAAACTTATTTTTTGCAAGGATCTCCATCAGTTTTGGCGCTATACCGAGGTTGGAGAATCCGAATACTGGTTGTTGCATTACATTTCCTTAGTGAATTAAGTGAATAACGTAGTAATCATAACAGAAAATGGGGATAATAGCTTGTTTGGAATAAAAGAAAAAACCTGGGACCATATCCCAGGTTTTGGTATAGTTTTCTAGTGTTTGAGGAATTCGTAAAGATAGAACCCTAGGATTATTATTATTCCTAGAACAACCGAGGTTTCAAGAGTACAAATAGCTCTTTTAGTTTTAGATGCATCTACTGATTTACTGGTGAGTCTGAAAACCAAGAATAACAGCACAAACACTATTATTGATATCCAGCTTTTGGTCACCCAGTGATGCCCTGTAAAACCAGCTAACCAGGTTTTGAAAGAAGGAGAAAGTTCTGCGCCCAATGTAATTACAACAGTAAGTATTATGCTGATGGTTGCAGAGTAAGAAGAAGAATATATTGAGGAAAGTTTGTTCATATATTTATTAAATAGCTCCCCATCTTGCAGCAGCTGAAATTACAAAGCCCATTAAACCAAGACTTAATCCAAGTGCAGCTGCAATTGCTGTTAAATGAATTAATCCTTTGCGAAGTCCAAGGTTTTTTAATTCGTTAGCGTCTATCTTAGAAATGAAATATATAGTTACTGCTAAAGGTATGGCAAAAAGAAAAATGTGTTCTTTTGCTTCCATGGCTATTGCGTGAGCCCAAGGTGCATTTCCAGCTTTGATGATTGGTTTAACCAGTGGACCGTAGAATTTTACATAGTAATATCCACCAATAATCCAGGTAAGAGCATATCCTACTAATCCAATGATTGCAGCAGTCGCGCGCCTTCTTATGGTTCCTGAATTGGAAACTGTTTCTCCCAAGAGCCAGAGGAAAGCATCGATTCCAATGATTGCGAATCCTAAGTGTAGACCTATTAAAACTGGTTTAGCTGTTAGAATAGCTGTTATGTCCATATGTGAATATTATATACTATATCCTTTATATCAAGAAATGATTTGAGCTAGTCTTGCTTTTTGTAGAGAACAGATCTTTAATTAAGGTATGAACATAATAAAAGCTCGTAATTCAGTAGAAGAATTTTTTTACAAAAATGTCTCTAAAAGGCTGTTTTTTATGTTTGATCCTGAATATGTTCATGATCGTGTTACAAATATTGGTGTGTTGATGGGAAAGTTTTCTGTGGGGAGGGTTTTAACCAGAGTTATGTTTGGGTATACAAATCCAGCACTGGAGCAAACGGTTTTAGGAATTCGATTTAAAAACCCGATTGGGTTAGCTGCTGGATTTGATAAAAATGGGAGGTTGACTCAGGTATTGCCATCAGTGGGTTTTGGTTTTGAAGAGGTTGGTTCTGTAACCGGAGAGCCTTGTTCTGGTAATCCAGGTAAACGTTTGTGGAGACTAAAAAACTCTCAAAGTCTTTTGGTGTACTATGGACTTAAAAATGATGGATGCGAAGCTATTTCCGAACGCCTTGATAAATTAAAGTTTGAGTTTCCAATTGGGATAAGCGTTGCTAAGACAAATGATGAAAATACTGTTGATGAATTACAGGGGATTGCAGATTATGTAAAAGCATATATGACTTTTAAAAACAAAAATATCGGAGACTATTTCACGATCAATATTAGCTGTCCTAATGTTTTTGGTGGAGAACCTTTTACAGATCCAGAAAAACTAGATCGTTTGTTAAGAGCAATATCAGAAAAAGACACCCAACGTGATAAACCGATATTCTTAAAAATGCCGGCTGAACTTTCTTTTGATGTTATTGATAGAATAATAGAAGTTTCGAGAAAATATCACATCTCCGGGTTTATTTGCACAAATCTTTCAAAGAACAGAGCAAGTGAAAAAATAAAAGACCACTCTGTTCCAGATGTTGGAGGGATGAGTGGTAAAGTTGTTTCTGATCTTTCTGACAACCTCATAAGCTATATATACAAAAAGTGTGGTAAAGAGTTTGTAATTATTGGATGCGGAGGAATTTTTACAGCAGAAGATGCTTACAGGAAAATAAAGAAAGGAGCAACATTGCTCCAGATGATAACAGGGATGATTTTTGAAGGGCCTCAAGTCATTTCAAGTATAAACTTAGGACTAGTAGAGCTACTTAAAAAAGATGGATATAACAATATATCAGAAGCAGTTGGTGTTGATAGATAACCTAATCAGGATTTAATTTTGTTTAACTTAATTGCGTTTCAAAAGCACTTGTCACAGTGCTTTTTTTGTTGTATATTGCTTTGACCAATACGCGCTTTTTCGCAGGCTTGGTTTCACCTAACGGAGGATATCTAATTGAGAAACTGGAAAGCAGAAAAGCTAGCCACCCAGGCCGCTGATTTTGTTCGTCACCGGCTTGAGATTCCCAGCGACCCGATCGGGGTTATTTTGGGAACAGGGTGGGGCGACAAGCTTGTCCTTGATCGCATGATGGAGGTCCCTTTTGAGGACGTGCCTGGTTTTGGGCATCTCAACGACCTCCAAGGACACAACCGGACGTTCATCTCGGGTGTATGCGCTGGTCGACCGATCGTTGGTCTGAGTGGTCGCGTTCATCTTCACGAGGCTCCGGCAGACCCCATGATCCATCAGATGGTTCGGCTGCAGACCGAAACCCTGATGCAGCTCGGGGTTACGAAGTTGATCGTGACGTGCGCAGCAGGGGCACTTCCCAAGACGAGCATCGACGTTGGCAACCTGGTAGTGATCGACGGCTTCGTGACGTTGGTGGCACCAGACATGCCACTCTACACGGGAGAGTATTGCTCCCCTGAAGATACGATCTCGAAGTTCGGGGTTGACTCGATAACTCGCATGCTCATGGGTGTGTTCAAGGGACGTGTTACCTCTGGGTCGTACGCGATGGTGCGCGGTCCCTTTTTCGAAGGTCGGCGCTACGACAAGCAAGCGCTTCGGATGCTGGGTGCTGACATCGTCGGGATGAGTACGCTCCCCGAGGCCTGCATAGCGTCGCTCTACGGAGCCAACGTCACGGCACTCGCGTTTATTACGAATGACTCCGTGGAGGAGCATTCGCACGGGTCTAACTTGATGCGCGCTACCAGCGCGTCGAAAGACCTGGGCAACGCGTTGTGCTCGGTCGTAGAAGCGCTGTGACCTTTCCTGTTTCTTTCACTGCGACGGCTTTCCGATAGGATTGCCGTCGCTTTGATTTGAAAAGTTATTGTTGTTCGAATTGCTCAGCAATATCTAGAGATGCTTTTCGTATTTCACCAAGTGTAGTTTGCGGAGTAATAGGGAAGTTTATATATATACCTTTTCTTGGTTTGAAACCATGTATCATGCCTTCTGTTCCAAGTCTGGCTGCTATTGCTTTATTGTTTGCACTTAAAGTATCAAAATCTATTGCTATGTGAGCACTTCCTCCCACGTCTTTTCTATTCGCAGAGGAAAAAACTGTTTTAACCCCTTTGTCATAAAGGAGTTGGCATGCATCTAAAAGAGGAGCTTCAACTAAGCTTCTTAGTTCTTCTCGATCTTGTGGGGTTAAACCGCCTTGTTCAATCGGCTCTATTTCTGAAACTGGAGTTGAATCGTTAAACGGTTCCCTTGTTATTTCTGGTTGTGTTTCGCCCATATGATAAGGATAGCAAGAAATTATTTTTAGTTAGTTTTTATGAGAAAAGAGCACTCAAATGCAGTGCTCTTTTCCCTCCCACACGCTGCATTGAGCGTTCTATCCTTCCTCCTTGGCAGTATTTCCCAGTGGAGCTGAAACCCCAGAGTAGCCCCTGCCATTCTCTCGTCTTTGCCGTCCTATGACGCATACTAACGAGCATGGGATTCTGCGGGCGCGGCGTCTCGTTCCTCATCGGAACTAGGTCTCTTCACCCTTTTCTTTCAGGCTCGGGGTGGGCCGCATGCCTGTGCCTTTAGAGCCTCAGTGCCGTAAGTGGCATACCTCCTCCGGAATAAGGACATAAACAGTGTATAAAAAAAACGTATCAATAGCAATTATTTTTTCTGTCCTCAAAACACCATCTAGTGATGTGTTAAGGGTAGGCGGTCTCTGAAAGAGGCCGCTTGCCTGTTGTTGGGTAGTTTTGGATTTACCCGTTGTTTTCCTCCTTTTGTACATTGTCTGCTGCCCGCTTTAACCAATTGAACACGAGGTAAGCGAACAGGACTTGCGCTGTCCATACACCTACAGCAGTGTATGTGACTTCTGCGTTCCGTGAGTGGTCGATGAGGACACTCACTAAATCTATCCCTCGGCTTTTGGCATACAACAGAGCCGAGATCATCCACGAGGCAAAGTATCCCGTTAATGCGTAGATGATAGACAGCACCACCTTAATAACGGGGTTTGTTCCTTGGCTCCAGAAGACATGGATCGCGAATGCGATGTAGAACCCTGCAAACGCGAAGATGAATATCATATGTCCCTCTTAGAGTTTGTGTGGCTTTGTTGTGAGGTAGTGGTGTAGTGGTACCACAACGCTTACCCCGTGACTTGTTGACCGCTCCACCTGAAGATTGTTCGCCCAAACTTCGCATTTAAGTCGGGCTTGTTCTGCATGCCCTTTTTGTTTGTAGGCAAGCGTTCCACACTTGGTGTCGCTTGTAGTAGTGCGACACACAAGGGGTCGCGCTTCGTACACTCCGCAACTGCCGTCCTGCTGAAGCAGTGGGCATGGTTTCCAAAGCCAAGCCCTTGCAAGTTCAATTGGATTGTGAACTTGCCTAGGCGAGACGCGGATATGAATCTTAAACCATTCTTGCCACTTTCCTAGGATCTCCCGGGCTTGCTCACGCAAACTTCTTCTTGCGGGTGAAGCTAGTCGGTTGATGTACTCTGTGATCTCCTGCATTTCTTCTGGGAAAACACAGACCATCTGGTGGCAGCAATAGCTGCAACCGCGACTGCAAGCTACGGGGAGCTCTGTAACTTTGCGTTCTTCCGCCTGATACTCATCCAGGGTTTCGTACAGCGCTCGAGTAAACCCAGAGCGCTTAGCCCTTTCTTCTACTGCTCGGGTAAACGCTTCTTTTGTCATCTCGAGTGTCACACATCCTCCTTGGAATGTTGTCCAGACATTACTCCTCTGGAACTAGATATATTAATGAAAATATTTGATATGGTCAAACAAAAAATCGCCTTTTAGGCGATTAATAAAATTTATCCGTACCAACCGCAAATATTAACGATGTGTGCAACCTGCCCAACAACAGGGTCTTCTCATTCCCTCTGTGAGTTCTTCGTTCGCTCTCTGTATTCGTCGACTCCTTGTGTCTAATTTCTTAGCAGATTCAATCCAACATATCCACTCATTGCGTGCAAGCGGTGTAATTGTTTGCCAAGCTGATTGTGCTGCTGGGTGAGAAGCAAGAGATTTTCGCAAATCTAGCGGCATTTTATGTAATGAGCCATTGGAGTTTTCTTTTGTCATAAGGTGTCTCAAGTTTATTACTGTTTTTGTATCAAGCTATGCTTTTTTTAACACCTACAATGCCAGCAATAACTGCTAGTAATCCAAGCAGTTGAGCGCCAGGACTATCATCCCATCTACCATATATGAATATAAATATCCCGAACAATATTGCAAGAATGGAGAGAAGCATTTTTAGTTTATTCATAACTTTAATTTTTATGTTTAAATTCTTTTAGTTCTTTCATGGCTACTTTTTTGAATTTCCCAAACTGTCGGTTTTTTTCTCTTTTTTCGATGTCATGCATTTTATAAAACTCAGCTTCTTTTTTGAGATTGACGTAATTAGCATATTTTTCTTTGTCTAATTTTCCAGACTTTACAGCTTTCATAACCTCACAGCTTGGTTCGTGAGTATGTGTGCAGTCAGTGTATTGGCATTTTTGAGCTAATATAGTAATCTCGTCAAAAAACATATCAATCCCTTTTCCAACTCCAGTCATGCCGACTTCGCGCATGCCAGGGTTATCAATCACCATTCCGCCGTTTTCCAAAAAATACATCTGTCTTGTAGTGGTAACGTGTTTACCTCGGCCGGAGTAGGAACTAATATCCGCTGTTTTTATTTGCGTTTGACTAAGCAGTTTATTAATGAGTGACGACTTACCAACCCCAGACGAACCTAGGAAACAGTAAGTCTTCCCTTTTTTTATATACCCCTTCAATTCGTCCAGCCCTTTGTTGTTAACAGTGCTGGTTTTTATTATATCGAGATGGGGGAATCTGTCTCTCAGCTGAATTATTTTTTCATCAAGTTCTTTTTCCGAAAGAAGATCAACCTTGTTTAGTATTATAGTTGGTTTTACTCCGCTATCTTCTGTAAGCGCGAAATATCTTTCAAATCGGTTCAGATTGTAATCTCGATCAACTGATTCGACAACAAAAGCAACATCTATATTTGTGGCAATGATTTGGGTTTCGTCTCCGTGCCTTCTTTTTATTATGGTTGCTCTTGGTAGTATGTTATGAATTACTGCACTGTTTTTATCTAGTTCTGTAATTGCTACCCAATCTCCAACAGCTGGATAATCTTCTCTTGATGACGCATTGAATATCTGCTTGCCGGTTATCCTAGCTAGATATTCTCCGTTTATATTTTTGACCTTGTAAGCTTCTTTGTGTTCAGAAATAACCCGGGCAACCGAAAATTTGTCGAGATTAAGTTCGTTTCTTTTTTTCTCAAAATATGAGTTGTATCCTAAGTCTTCTGTTGAAAATTCAAGATTCATGGTTGATAGAAAATTATACTTTTGGCCACTCTATATATTATTGAATCAAGATCAAAGGGTTTTTGTCTTTATCTCCAGTTGTTATCGCGTCTTGTTCAAATTATTTTTTGATAATCATTTTTGCGACACCAAGAGCTGTTCCGTCAAAAATTCGTTGTCGTTCGATTTTGATTTTTGAAATGGCAGACTGCATTGTCAAGATTTTTTCAGCGCGAGTAATACCGCCGTCGGCAATAATAACTCCTGGCTTTATTGGTAAGCGTTTTATGATCTTCTGTGCCATATTTACAATACGTTGAAGAATCCTATCTAGCGACAATTTTTTTTGCAACAATTCGTCTATATCTTTTCCTGTGTTATTAATTTTCATTTCAAGTGCATATAAACATCAGCAGGAATATTGAATATATCCATAAGCTGCTTATCCCATTTTAAGGTTTTAATGTTGAACAGAAGAGTGCGTGAGGCGTTGGTATAATCCGTCAGATGTGGGCTCTTTTCTACAAGGTTCCATAATAGCCAGGTGTCTACTGTGCCGAATGCTAGGTTGTGTTTTTTTGCAAGTTTTTTGGCTTGGGGTACATTTTTTAAGATCCATGAAAGTTTAGAGGCTGAAAAGTATGGATTAATAGATAAGCCAGTTTTTGTCCTAACTAGTTTTTCATATTTTCTTTTTAAATTGGTGCAAATTTTTTTCGTTCGCTCATCTTCCCAAACAATCGCCGGAGATACAGGTGAGCCGGTTTTTTTGTCCCAACAAATCGTGGTTTCTCGCTGATTTGTAATGCCGAGGCTATTAAACGATGTCGGAGCCATTCCGCTTTTTTTTACAGACTTCCTGAGTGTTGTTATAGCAGTTGATAATAATTCCTTTGGATCTTGTTCTACCCAGCCGTGTTTAGTTTTTTTCTTTTTAAGACGTTCGTAAGTTCTGATGACCGGGTTCAGGTTGGTGTCAAAAATAAAGGTCTTAATGCCACTTGTTCCTATGTCAAGAACCAGAGCATATTTGCCCGTCTTTTTTTGAGGAGAAGTATTAAAATGTAATTTTGACATTTTTTCTGTTTTAAGATTTTGAAAAGTGTTAAGCGCTCTTAGTACTATTCTGGCACATTGCAACTGCGTTGGGCAAATGATTATTGTAATGTACAAAATTTGAGGGGGGTATGTCTTACGAGTTGGATAACACAAATAGGTGATAAAAAAAAGACCAATCTTTCGACTGATCGTCTTTCTTGGCTCGGGGGGTGGGATTCGGACCCACGACCAATCGATTAACAGTCGATGGCTCTACCACTGAGCTACCCCCGAATGGTATTTTTACTTGCATATTATTACACGGAACATTGCTTCTGGTCAACAAAACCAGATATACTAGGATATATGATATTAGAAGAACAGGGCAACCTTAAAGATTACGAGCTTTTAGATACAGGCGATGGATATCGTTTGGAAAAGTTCGGTGAATTCGTGCTTCAAAAACCAGATCCTGCTGTGCTTTGGCAACGCTCCTTAGATATTAAAGAATGGGACAAAGCAGATGCAGTATATATAAAGAGCGGGGAGGAAAAGGGAAACTGGAAAATATCCAACCCAAAAATGCCTGAGAAATGGATTTTAAAATACACGGTTCCAAAAACATCAGATGAGATAATGTTCTACGCGAAATTAAATCCATTTAAACACACTGGTATATTTCCAGAACAAGAAGCAAACTGGAACTTCATAGCTTCTAAACTAACAAATTCAAAAAACAAAAAACCAAAGGTCTTAAACCTTTTTGGATACACAGGTATTGCAAGTGTGTTAGCAGCAAAACTCGGTGCTTCTGTTACACACGTAGATGCATCAAAACCGTCTTTGGTAGTCGCAAAAGAAAACATGTTGCTTTCTGGTCTTCCTGAAGATGCGATTCGCTGGATTTTAGATGATGCAGTTAAATTCGTTAAGAGAGAAGTTAAAAGAGGCGTTAAATATGATGCCATCATCTTAGACCCACCAGCATTTGGCAGAGGAGCAAAAGGAGAGGTCTGGAAATTCAGCGAAGACTTACCAAAGCTTTTAGAACAGCTTCAGCTTCTTTGTTCTGACGACTTCCTCTTCCTGGTTATAAACGCATACGCGGTTTCTGTTTCATCTTTGCTTCTTAATAACCTGCTTGTTGATTTTTCAAAGCCCCTTAAAACAAAAAATATTGATTACGGCGAGCTTGTTTTAAAAGAAAAATCAGCAGGACGTTTACTCTCAACAGGAATATTTGCAAGGCTGTATTAAGAGTTAATATTTTCTTAATCTCAATATGGTATTCTAGTTTTTCGGGGGCCAGTGACTAAGGTAGTCGGCACTCTTTACCAGGAATGCTAAGCCGGTTCGATTCCGGTCTGGTCCTCGTTGACTTTTTTTTCCTCCTGGTAAATAATGTATTCACTTGGTAAAGAGTGTATCGGTATGAACCGATCTGGAAAAAACTTGGGGAAAACCTCCAAGTTTTTTCATTTCCTAACTAAAACTGGTATACTTAAAAGACAAAATATATACCTCAATTGATACAAAAATGATTGAAATCGCAAAAAAGATTAGTATTCCATTAGCTCGGTTTTCTTTGTTTCTAATATATTTCTGGTTTGGGATATTAAAGATAGTTAGCGAAAGTCCGGCTAACCCATTGGTTGATGCTTTACTTGAACAAACCCTCCCTTTTTTAACTTTTAATCAGTTCATAGTTTGTTTTGCAATCTTTGAAATGGTCATTGGAATTCTTTTCCTAATACCAAAAGCACAAAAAATCGTTGTCGCACTTTTTTTCTTGCATATGATAACCACAGTTTTACCGCTTTTCGTTTTGGTTGATCAAACATGGCAGAGCTTTTTAACCCCAACCTTAGAAGGTCAGTACATAATTAAAAATTTAGTCTTAATTGCTTTAGTTGTTAGCTTAATTTCTCAAACTAAACTAAAAATACAAGGAGCAAAATAATGGTGGAGAAACAAACAATCCAAGTTCCTGCTGATGTTCCAAAAGAAAAAGAAGCAGAATATACAAAAAACATTGAGCTAGTAACTCATGGGCTAAGAAGAATGATGCTTTTTGCAGGTGATCAGAAAATAGAGCACTTAAATGATGATTTTGGAAGCGCTGACGCATCACCAGAGGATGCAGACCCAGAACACATGTTTAAGATAGCAAGCAAGGCTAGAATTTCTTGCTTTGCAACCCAACTAGGACTACTTTCAAAATATGGCAGAGACTATCCAACAGTTCCATATGTTATTAAGTTAAACTCCAAGACAAACATTGTTCCAGTGGAGGACAAAGATCCTTTAAGTGAAGAAATGGTAACACCAGAAGAAGTAGTTCAGTTTAAACAAAGCAGTGGTCTAAACATCGTTGGAATGGGATATACCTTGTATCTTGGAAGTGAATATGAATCCCAGATGCTTAAAGAGGCAAGTGAAGCAATATTAAAAGCACACCAAAACGGAATGTTTTTCATCCTTTGGGTTTACCCAAGGGGAAAGAATGTTTCTGATCCGTACGCTCCACACATCATTGCAGGAGCAACTGGTGTTGCTGTAAGTTTAGGTTCTGATTTTGTTAAAGTAACATATCCAAAACTAATAGAAACTAATGATCCAATAGTATTAGCTGAGAAATTTAAAGAAGCGGTTTCAGCAGCAGGCAGAACCATGGTAATTGTCTCAGGTGGAAGTAAAATGGGAGTCCCTGAGTTTTTGCAACAACTACACAATCAAATCCATATTTCAGGTGCAGCAGGAAATGCAACAGGCAGAAACGTACACATGAGACCTTTGGAAGAAGCAGTGAGATTATGTGATGCAATCTCAGCAATAGTTTTTGATGATGCGACCCCTGATGATGCTTTAAAAATTTACGAAAATACAAATGCTTGATCAAACAAACCGACCAAAAACTAAAATACTAGTTGATGGAGGGGACCCAGAAGAAACGAAGCGCATCAAAGAATTAATTGGTTTTGTTGATGGACAAACAACAAATCCTTCTTTAATTGCAAAAAATCCTGAAATACAGGAACTAATTAAATCAGGCCATAAGCTTTCTAAAGAAGAACAAAATCAAGAATACAAAAAAATCGTTCAAAGCATCTCACCACTTGTTGGTGATGCTGGTGTTTCCATTGAGGTTTTTGCAGACTTAAATACAACAGCAGAAGAAATGTTTGCTCAAGGAAAAGAAATGTATACATGGATTCCAAATGCGGTTATTAAATACCCATGTACTAAAGAAGGATTAAAAGCAGCAGAAATGTCTGTCAAAGAAGGAATGCGTATAAACATAACATTAGTGTTTTCACAAGAACAAGCAGCAGCAGTATATTCTGCAACCAAAGGCGCAACACCCGGAACTGTTTATCTTTCTCCCTTCATCGGGCGTTTAGACGACAAAGGAGAAGACGGAATGAGCTTAATACGAAATATTAAAGCAATGTATGCACAAGGAGATAGTCATGTTTGGGTTCTTGCAGCCAGCATTAGAAACTTAGAGCATCTTTTGTATTCATTCTCACTTGGTGTTGAATTAGCAACAGTCCCAACAAAGGTTTTAGAAGAGTGGGCAAGTAAAAATTTCCCAATGCCTGATTCAAGCTATACGTATAATCCAGTGCAACCATTAAATCTAATCGTTTCCAAAGAATTAGATCTTAATTCAGATTGGCAAAGCTTTAATATACAACACGAATTAACAGATGCTGGTATTTTAAAGTTTGTTTCTGATTACAAAGCAACCATAAATCAAGTTTAGAGACCTTGAAAAAATGCTCCATGTTTGCTAAAATTGTGAAGTTCTGACATTTTTAAGAGCCCGTAGCTCAGTTGGATAGAGCGAGTGCCTTCTAAGCACTAGGTCGCAGGTTCGATCCCTGCCGGGCTCACCATAATGTATATATTAAAAAAACGCTTTGATAACAAAGCGTTTTTTTTGTTTAAAGCTAAATCAATGGAAATCTGACTGTAAAGGTTGTTCCTTTCTTAGGAACACTTTCTACAGAAATATCTCCGCCATGATTCTGCGCTATTTTCTTGCAAATTGCTAAGCCAAGTCCTGTACCAGAAACTTCTGATTTACCAACTCCTGCTCTGTAGAAACGATTGAAAATATATTTTAGGTCTTCTTTCTCAATTCCAATTCCTGTGTCTTTTATGGAAAGGATTACATGGTCTGTTTTTTCTAACGTGATTGTTATTATCTTTTTGTTTGCTATGTATTTGATAGCATTACTAGTTAGGTTAGTAATAAGGGTTTCAAGGGCTTCTGGATTTCCTTGAATATATATTTCTGGCTGTATATTTTTAACTATCGTAATATTATTAGTTTTACAAAGAACGTCTAAGTACTCGATAATATCATTTAACAGTGTGTTTAAATTAACACGTTCTTTTTTTAAATCAGTGTCTTGCATCTCAATCTTTGCAAGTTTTAAAAGATTGTAAATTAGACGAGATATTTCATCAACAGACTTTTCAAACTTTCCAAGCTCTTTAATTGGTTTAGATTTCATTTTTAGAAAATCAAGCTCGCCTTTAATCACAGTTAATGGAGTTTGAAGGGAATGTGAAATATCGTTCATGAAGTTTTTTTGTTCTTGCTGAAGTTGTTGAATCCTAGATGTTCTTTCTTCGACTCGTTGTTCTAGTTCATTAGAATATTTTTGGACTTCCCAAAGAAGTCTTGCTTTTTCTAAAGCAACACCTGCTTGAAAAGAAAAAACATTTAAAAGATCAATGTCTTGATTTGAATATTTCTCTCCGGAAAGTTTTTTAGGTATAAAAGCGAGGCCAATTACTTTTTCTCCAGCAACGAGCGGTACTATTAATTCCGCGCTGTAGTATTTAGCACCGGATAGAAGTATGTCGTTTTTTAATTCATCAGTTGGTAGTATCTGTCTAATGCTCTGGATATGTTCTGAACTTAACAGTTCTTGGTTCTCGTTAGATTCAAAAGGCATTGAGTCAGGATTTGATTTCAGGAAAAGAAAGTGAATTGTCTTAGTTTTAAGTATTTTTTGAAGCGCATTTTTACTCTGATTAACCAATGCTTCAAATTCAATCTCTTCGTTTAGTATACGAACCAGCTCTGCAACTGCTTTAGAGTAGTCATAACGCTCTTTGTAAAAGATTTTGTCAGTCAATTTTCTTAAAATTCTTTCTAAGAGAGGAGCACCAAAAATTCCAAGAAGCGTTGTTATGATTGCGCTGACAAGGCTTGTGGTTTTACCTGTGGGTTCAAAATACACTGAACGAAGGATGAATAGGAGTAGGAGATAGAAGCCAACAACAATAGCGATTAACAGGGAATATATGACTCCTCGTTGTATAACAACCTTAATTTCTAACAGATTGTGTTTAGCTATTGCATATACAGTGCTTAAGATTAAAAGAGCAGTGCAAGCAGGTCCTAAAGCATATAGGTAGTCAACTCCTTGTAAAGGAAGAAGTATGTCAAAAAGAGCAGCAGCAATAATTGAGATGCTTGTACCAATTAAAATATATTTAATTTGAAGTCTTGTTCTTAGAGGCAGTGTGCCATATTTCCAAAGTAAGGCAACATAGCCAATCATGTAGTAGATCAGGAATAGTAGTAAATACAGAGAAAAATTTCCGCTTAAGATTCCACCAACAGGACGATCAAATGTGAAATTAATAAACGGATCTACAACATACACCTGATCTAATGGGAATTTGTATAGATAGATGCTGTTTGCAAGTATTGGAAGAATAAGTGCAAAATATATTTTCCAATTCTTTCCGGGATGTCTGAAAGAATAACTGAAGATTACAAAAAAGAAAACATAAAACAAAGCACTGATAGAAGCAATCTTTGTCCAGAACACTAAATTTGGCAGATCAGTTGAAATGTCTGCAAAATACACAGACAGAATCCAAAAGCCAGCACTTAAAATACTAAAAGAAAAATAACCGACGTCTTTTTTACCACGCCAGTGCATTAGTAACACAAAACTTAGGGCGACACAGAAAACTCCGATTAGTGCCGCAAAGATTTCAATTAGGTATCTATAATCCATAGTCCCTCTAAAAAGTATTTACAGTATATACAAAAAGCCTTTTGGAAGGCTTTTAAACAAAACTTAGTTTGTACCCTCTACCAGGTACTGTTTGTATAAGTTTCTGTTTATTCGGAAGATCAATTTTTTTCCTTAAGCTTAAAATGTGAGATTCAATGGTATTTGAGAAAGGATCAGCATACATATCCCAAACATGTTCCATAATCATTGCCCTTGAAAGCACAATGTCTCTGTTTTTTAAAAGGTACTCTAAAAGCATGAATTCTTTTCTTGTTAGATATATGTCTTTGTCTCCACGTTTCACTGTTTGTCTTTTTGTATCTAAGATCAGATCATCAATAGTGTATATCTCTTCTTGTATTGCTTTTGGTCTTCGCATTAAAGCTCGTATTCTTGCAATTAACTCCTCGAAAGAAAATGGCTTTATCAAGTAGTCATCAGCACCTGCGTTTAACAACTCAACCTTTGTAGTTGTTTCTGATTTAACAGAAAGAATAATGATTGGTAATGTTTTGCCAGCCTGACGTACAATCTTGCAAACTTCCATGCCGGTTTTTTTTGGCAACATCTGATCTAAGACAATTAAATCATAATCGTGTTCTAAAGCCATTTTAGCTCCAATCTCTCCGTCATTAGCAACATCAACTATGAAGTACTCTGTCTCCAAGTTCTTTTTTAAAACATCACTTAATCTAATCTCATCTTCAACTATTAAAATCTTCATTATCGTATATCCTAAATATTTGTTTCCAAAAATATATAATTATTAGAGCACAAGGCATGTTTATGCGCAAATGCTTTCTTTCCCTTTGTCTTAAAAGACAGTATAATAATAGAACAAATGGCATAAATTAATTCTAAAATTTAAAAGCCACAAGAAAAGGAAACCATGAAAAAACTCAATTTGCTCATATTATTAGTAGTTTTGATAGCTCTTTGGGGCATTCTTTCTTACAATAACTTTGTAAGAGCAAACAAAGCAGTGGATAACCAATGGGCTCAGGTAGAAAACCAATACCAGAGACGTTTAAGCTTAATCCCAAACCTTGTTAATACAGTAAAGGGTGGAAGCAAGCAAGAATTGGCATTTGCTAAAGAAGTAACAGATGCAAGAGCAGCTTTCGCAGCTGCATCTACTGTTGATGCTAAAGCATCTGCAGCAAGCAACTTAGAAACAAGTCTTGGTCGTTTAATTGCTGTGATTGAAGCAAATCCTGCAATTGCAACTGTTCCTTTGTATCAGGATTTAAGTGCTGAGCTTGCTGGAACAGAAAACAGGATTGCAGTAGAACGTGGAAGATACAATGACAATGTTACTCAAATTAACATTGCAGTAAGAACATTCCCTTCAAATATCATTGCAAAGACTTTTGGTTTTCAAGAAAGAACATTGTTCAAAGCAGAAACAGGAGCAGAAAAAACTCCTGAAGTTAACTTTTAATGTTCGTTAATAACAAGAAAAACTTCATTGCAACGCTTTTAGGCGCGGTTATTTTACTTACTGCGTCACAAGTTTTTGCATACACAAAGCCGGGTAATCCAACCGGCTTTGTTAATGACTTTGCAGGAATTTTTTCAGCAGAACAAAAACAAAGCCTTGAAACAAAGCTTTCTGCATATGAAAAACAAAGCACAAATGAAGTTTCTGTTGTTACAGTTAAAAATCTTGATGGGGACTACATTGAAAATTATGCAGTAAAGCTTTTTAAAGATTTTGGTATTGGAAAAAAAGACAAGAACAACGGACTGCTATTGTTAATTGCACTTGAAGACAGGGAGATGAGAATAGAGATAGGGTATGGGTTGGAAGGTGAGTTAACAGATGCTCAGTCTGCTTCTATAATCCGAAATGTTTTAACCCCGGCTTTCCAAAAGAGCGATTATTACGGCGGAGTTAATGAAGCCACAGACTTAATAATAAAAAAGCTGTCAGGTGAACAGGTTAATATTCCAGTATCAAAGCAAAAGGTTAATATTAACTTTAATCTGATATTCTTTCTTTTCTTTTTTGTTTTTTCTTTTCTTTCAAGCGTTTTAGCAAAATCTAAGTCATGGTGGGCAGGAGGCATTGTTGGAGCGCTTTGTGGTGGACTTTTTGGGCTATTCTTAGGCTCTTGGATATATTCATTAGTAATGGCTTTGCTCTTTACTCCGATTGGTTTACTTTTTGATTACATTGTTTCTAAGAATTACAAGAAAGGACAAAGAACCGGAGTTTATCCTTGGTGGATTGGTGGAGGAAGATCAGGCGGTTCTGGGAGTGGTTTTGGAGGTTTTGGTGGAGGATTTTCAGGTGGTGGAGGTTCAAGCGGAAGGTGGTAAATTATGGCAATTGAAAGATTACAAAAATTTTTGTCCAATGCAGGCATAGCCTCAAGAAGAGGCTCTGAGATTTTCATTGAAAGAGGTGAAGTTCGAATTAATGGAAATGTTGCAAAGCTTGGAGACAAGGTTGATCCTGACAAAGACCAAGTCACTTACAAAGGTAAGCTAATTAGACCTGAAAAAAACTTCTACTATATTGCATTAAACAAACCAAAAGCATACATTACTTCTCGTTTTGATCCGGAAAAAAGACGAAGTGTATTTTCTTTTCTTCCCAAAGAACTTCAAAGCAAGGTTTGGACAGTCGGTCGTCTTGATTTTTTTACAGAAGGACTTTTACTTTTCACAAATGATGGTGATTTAACAGAACAATTAGCTCATCCTAAATATGAGCACGAAAAAGAATATGAAGTTACTTTGAGCCAAGACATTTCAGATGCAGACTTACAAAAAATACGAGAAGGTGTGGTTATAGGGGAGGACTACACAACAGCCCCTGCAGAAGCAAAGATTCGCAACGGTAAAATATACATGACAATTCATGAGGGGAAAAAACGTCAGATCAGAAGAATGTTCGACAAGGTTGGTTACAAAGTAAAGAATTTAAAAAGAATCCGTATTAACAAGTTAGAGCTTGGAGATCTGCCTCTAGGAAAAATAAAGAACGTTACAAAAGAAGACATAATTTAAAAACACCCTTTAAAGGGAGTTTTTCTATTTCTTCTTTCTGTTATGAAATTTTGTGTGTATTTCTCGTAACTGCTGGTTTGTAATATGTGTATATATTTGGGTCGTTGTTATAGATGCGTGTCCTAACATGCTTTGAACGCTTCTAATATCAGCGCCATTCTGAAGCAGGTCAGTCGCAAAGCTGTGTCTTAATGTATGGGGAGATATCTTTTTCATTATTCCTGCAATGAGGGCGTATTTTTTAATAATCCTTTGAATGCTTCGTGGTGTTAATCCAGATGCATTTTGTCCAAAGCTTGCCATTTCTTTTTCAACCGCTATACCAACTTGTTTATGTGCAATGAAAAGAAACTTTGAATTGTCTTTTCTTTTCTTTAAATATTTTTGTAAAGCATCATTTGCTTCGGAAGAGAGGAATATGAGTCTTAATTTATCTCCTTTTCCTCTAACAGTAAATTCATTTCTCTTGAAGTTTATCTGATCTTTTTTTAAAGAACAAAGTTCTGAAACACGAAGACCGGTTGCAAACAGGGTTTGTAAGATTGCATTGTCCCTAAGTCTAAGG
>VMFF01000081.1 GCA_007375915.1 Candidatus Doudnabacteria bacterium Gr01-1014_77 | reverse complement strand
CTGAAAATCAGGATCAAATGAATTAAATGTTCCATTTTGTGTTATTTAGCAAATGCTGTTGCTTGTTCAATTTTAATTGAGAGAATCTTTGACACACTGTCATCTCCCATAGTCACACCATAAAGGGTATGTCCTTGTTTCATTGTTTCTCTGTTATGAGTAACAGTAACAAACTGCGTGCTGTGTGCTAATGTTCCCAAGATCTGAGCAAAACGGATTGTGTTTGCCTCATCTAAAGCAGCGTCTACCTCATCAAGCATTACAAATGGTGATGGGAAACAAGATAACAGGGCACAGAGCAAAGCGATTGAGGTCAAAGAACGTTCTCCTCCTGAAAGCGCTGAAATACTTGCGAGTTTCTTTCCTGGGGGTGTCGCCTTTATATCAATTCCAACAACGTCATCTGATCCTTTCTCGTACTTAGCAACAAGCTTTTCTTCTGGTCTTAATTTTGTTGTTTCTTCTGTATCTCCTGTTTCTTCAGAGATTGCTTCTTCCTCTGCTTCTTGATTCGCTTTCTCTTCTTTAGCACGCATGATGCTTAGATACGCTCGTCCTCCATTAAAAAGAATACGGAAGTAACTCTCAAATTTTTCGTTGATTTTATTAAATGAATCATCAAACTGTTTTTTGATGTACTCATCTAGCTCTTCAATCACAGATCTTAAATCAGCAATGCCTTTTTCTAAATCCTGTACTTGTCCACTTAAGAAACCGTAACGCTGCTCTGTCTCTTCGTATTCTTTTAGAGTTAACTCGTCTATTCCGCCAATCATGCTGAGTTGGTTCTGAAGTTTATGAATCTTTTCTTCTAGGTTACTTGTGTTTGCTTGGATCTTTTTCTTTTCTATCTCTGCAAAGCCTTGGGGATTCAAAGCTAGCTTTGCTTCTGAAACAATGTTCTCATTCTGTGTGTCTAGTTTTGCTTTCTCTATTTGCAAAAGAGAAATTTGATCTCTTAACTTTGAAAGGTGGTCTTGTTTACTTCTTAGTGCCCTCTCTTCATCTAAAATCTCAGTTTTTTTGCTTTGTTCTTTTTGATGATAGCTAGCTATCTTCTGTTCTAAAACAGAGATTTCTTTGCCTAGGTTTAATAACTCGGTGTTCAGTTGTTTTTCTTGAGATATTAAGTGTTCGAAATATTGATCAGTGCTTGTTGCTACTGCTTTTTGAAGTTCCAGGTTTAGGTGCAAAAGTTTTTGTTCAACCTTAGCAAGCTCTGCTTCTGAGTATTCAAGGGTGATACCAACTTTAGATTTTTTTAATTCAAGGTTATTTAATTCTTGCGATATCCTATCTTTCTGTGCAAGTATCTCTGAGAGTATTTTTCGTTGTTTTTCAAAATTAACAAAAGGGTTTTGAGCAAAATGAGTTGTTTTTTGTTTAAATTTAGAAAGATGATTTTTAAATTCCTGTGCAAAAGAAATTATTAAAGAAACATCCGAAGCTCTTTCGAGGTTTTGATAGAACTCATCGAATTTCTTATCCAAGATTTCTATATCCTCTGAAAGCTCATGAAAGTTAAGATTGTCTGGATTATCAATGTTTTGTTGAATATCTGAGAGCTTCTTCGAAACCTCGTCGAAAATTTGATGATGTTTCTCCAACTCCTCAGTTATACCTTTTTTCTCTAAAGTCGCTCTTTCTATTTCTGCGGTTAAAGTATTCCTCTGGTGTTCTAAGTTATTCTTTTCAAGACCCAAGGCTTTGCTATCCAAAGCAACTCCTACTGATTTTTCAGCGTTAAGCTTACCTCTTATCATTGCAACATCTTCTAAGATCTTGTTTTTCTTATCCACCATCCTCTTTATCTCGCCCTGTATCTGTTGGTATGCCAGAACTTCCGCTTTGTTATCTCCTTCGTTTTTATCTAAATTTAAACGGTGGTTTGATATTTCACTTTCCACCTCTGTTCTTTGTTTTTCTAAACCATTGATCTTTGTAACAAGTTCCTGCAATGATTCTTGTATACGCCAATATTTTCCAGAAAAAAATTCTGCTTGAAAAACTTTTAACTCTGACTCAATTTCTGTTCTTTCCTCCATACGCTTTGCTTGTCTGCGCAGTGATTTTAATCTTGGTTCAATTTCTTTAAGTAAATCTTGAACACGCATAAGGTTCTGTGCTGTTTGTTCTAAACGCTTAAGAGTTTTTTCTCTTCGGATGTAATATGTTTTTACACCACTTGCTTCATCGATTAAGTTTTTAACCTCTGAAGGTCCAGCTAAAACCATTTGGTCAATTGTTCCCTGGCCAATAACTGTGTGACGAGATGTTCCGATGTTTGATTTTAAAACAAGGTCAATGACATCTAACAAACGAACTTTGTTTCCATTGATCATGTAATCACTTTCACCGCTTCTATCAATACTTCTTGAAATGGAAACCTCAGAGTAATCCAAAGGTATTCGTTTATCACTATTGTCAAAAGTAACAGTCACAGTTGCAAATGACATTTTGTGTTTTTTTTCAGAGCCAGCAAAAATAACGTCCTCGCTTTTTTTGCCACGAAGTTGTTTTAAGCTT
>VMFF01000011.1 GCA_007375915.1 Candidatus Doudnabacteria bacterium Gr01-1014_77 | reverse complement strand
AGATAATATATACGAGGATGATTTTTCCGAGATCATAAAAAACTTTAAGAGCGGAGCTCAGATCTTTGTTAAAGAAGTTTCAGATCCAGAAAGGTTTGGTGTTGTTAAATTTGATGAACATATGAATGCTTTAGAGATTGTTGAAAAACCAAAAGATTTTGTTTCAAACTACGCACAAACCGGTTTGTATCTCTATGACCACACGGTTTTAGAAAAAGCTAAAAGCTTAAAACCTTCTTCAAGAGGGGAATTAGAGATTACTGACTTAAACAACCTTTTCCTTAAGGAAGGTAAGTTAAAAGTAGGAATAGTTAAAGGTGAGTGGATTGATGCTGGAACAATTGATGCTTTGTACAAAGCAAATGAGTTAATATATAAGAAGAAACAAAAGAACTAAATGATTGAACCAAGAGTTTTTTCAAGATGGCATAAACTAGTTGCAATTGGAGTAATCTCTTTCATTTCTTTTGCTGGTCTTGAAGCCTTGGCATATATTAGCAACTTGTATCAGATACAGTTGTATTTGCAAGCAAGCGGTATGATTTACTTCTTCATGATCCTTTGGTTGTATTTCCTTTTTGATGTTCACTACAAAGAAGAATCTTTAATATCGAGAAACTTGTCACACTATGTTGTTTTAAGATTTAAACATTTTCTTAAATGGGAACATCTTAGATATTTTCAAAACTATTTAATTCTACCAGGCATCTTGTATTGGGGAGCTGTGATTTTAATAGGAATTAATTTTCAACAATACAAACTTCAACAGTTCATAATCATTGCAACATCCATCTCTTTAATCACTTGTTATACATTTTTTAAAGAGGTTTTTCACAAACGAGAGATAAACACGAACCATTTCATAATACTTACCTATGTTAAGCTTTATGCTTCCTGGTTAATTTACGCAGCAAGCTTAGGCATCATCTGGTATTATTGTTTTTCTCCAACCATTTTTTACCTTGTTATTTTCCTTGTTACTTTCATGCTTTTGTATCAGGCTTTGTTTCAGTTTGCAAAGCTTTCATTAAAACATGTATTCTATGTTTTCATAATTTCAGCGCTTCTTTCAGCATCCTCATACTTTGTATACAAGCTATGGAATGTAAACTATTTCTCAGCCGGTCTTTTCATGACAGCAGTGTATAATCTTCTATGGAACATTTTTTACAACAAAATAAATAACACTCTAAGCGGTAGAGTGTTGGCAGAACAAATAACAATATTCGTTTTAATCGTTGTTATGGTTTTAGGAGTTACAAATTTTAAAGCCCGGATAGATCGTTGTCAGTTTTAAAAAACGCCTTGTAAGGCGTTTTTTAATGCCACCAAGAGACTAGAAGCAGAGTGCTAATAACCAGAAACATAAGAATTACATTTGACCCAATTCTCAGCTTATCAATATCTGAGAATTGTTTGTTTCTTAAGTGCAATGCATCAAGAAGCATAAAGAGAATAAATAAACCTCCGAAAACAACAACAATATATTTAAAAACATTGTAAAGGTCAGGAGCAGCTGCTTTTTCTGAAACATCTCCTAGTCTTTTAGGATCTTCTGTTTTTGGAAGAGGGTATCCTTTTAAAGGAACCTCGATTTGAGTTGCTAGTCCTTTGTTGTCTTTTGCTTCAATAACTAAGTTGTATGACCTGTAGTTAAAATACTTTTCTAATGTAAAATATCCGCCATAACCAAGCCCACTTGGATCAAGAGTAATAGTATTGCTTTGTAAGGTTGCAGTTACTGAGTTTGGTTTACCAAAAACCTTTGCATAGATTCCAAGTTTTAATTTATTATTTTCAATACTTGGATTAATTAGTACGCTATTCCCATCAATTTCAACAGACGGTTTTTGAGTTACAGTTTCTGTTTTTGGTGTCTCAACAGGTTGTGTTTTTGGAACAGGAATTGTCTCAACAGGTTTTGGTGCTGGTTGAGTCACAACTTTTTGAGTAATTTGTGTACTTGGTTGTGCTCCAAATGTATTTGCAATAGCAATACTGTATTTACCACCATTTCCATCAGCAACACCAAGACCTTGATCTTTGTAATCTGCATTTAAAATATTTGATCTATGCGTTGGGCTATCAATCCAAGCTGCCATTAACCCTTCTGTGTCAAAAAAATCAACAGCTAAATTTTCACCAAGAACTGTATATGGTTTGTATCCCTCTTCAGAAATTTTGTCCCAAATATATTTACCATCAGGATCAGTATGGGAAAAATAGCTGCGAGCAATCATGTCATGTGCTTTAAAGTCAGCTGCAGCAGCCAACCTTTGGTTGTAAGCTAGTGTTGAAATATTTCTCTGGGAGCGTTGTTTGTTAACAGCCTTTGCAATGTTGTCAGGACTTAGATCTGTAGCTGAACTAAAATTAAAACCCAATCCAATTCGTAGGGTAAGGAGTAAAATAATGGCTAAAATTGTGGTTTTCTGACCTGTTGGTCTTTGTAAAGCCATAGATAGTTAATTCGTTAATATTATACCTCCCAAAAGATATTTTTCCTAATACAGCCCGTATTTAAAGGGGACTTGACAAAACTAAACTTTGAGGCTATAATAGTTAGTCTTAATAAAAATATATGGAATTACCACAAGGCACCCATGACCTATATCAACATCTAGGAGCACACGGCCATAATGACCATGATGCTTCTTCTGAACATGCTTCTGTAAACCACGAAGAGCATGATGTTGTTGAACATGGCACTGAAGTCAAAACAAGCCCTTTAATTGAGCATGATCCAGAAAGCAGAACCACCACACTCAGGGTTTCTCAGATACCAGTCGTTAAGATATTAAAAAAAGTAGCTCCTTACGCTATTGTCTTCGTTGTTGCGATAGGGTTGTTCTTGTTACTCTTAACAAATTTTTCTTTCAAGTCATTATTCACAAGCTCAAGCACAGCTAAGCCAAAAGTAATTACTCAATATACAAATCTTGAAGGTTACAACAAATGGATTAGCGGATATTTCTACGAGGTAACTGATAGTTCAATTCTTGCACCAGATTATGATATTTCTGGAAACGGTTTAACAAACTATCAAAAATTTATGCTTGGATTAAACCCAAAGCGCAAGGATACTTTAGGTTTGGGGATTACAGATACTCAGGCTTTGATTAATGGGATAAATCCGTTAACAGGAAGTGCTATGCCAGAAGAGCAAAAAAAGCTTGTTGCCCAATACATTGATTTAGAATTAGTTTCTAACAAACTTTCACTTGCAACATCACAAGCAAGTGGACTGGTTGCAGGAGCTAGCTCAAATGTTTCTGAAACAAGAAACGTTGTTGTAATAAATCAAACAGAAAACGGCCTATTAACCATTCCTACTTTAGGTATTACAGCTCCAATTGTTTGGACAAGCGATGTTAAGAACTTTGATAAGGATTTACAATCCGGAGTTATCCATTATCCAGGAACAGCAATGCCAGGAGAAATAGGAACCTCATATATCTCAGGACACTCTTCAAATTATGTTTGGGCAAAAGGGGACTATAACAAGATATTTGAAACCCTAGCAAACTTAAAACAATACGATTCTTTTTCAATATCAGTTAATGATGAAGCAGGAAAGAAAATAACCTTCCACTACGTAGTAACAGGATCTTCAATCTACAAGGCTGATGATCAAGCTCAGTTTGCAAGCCAAGGAAAATCAGTTGTTGCGCTTTCAACATGCTGGCCAATTGGAACTACTTCAAAACGATTAGTTGTTTTTGCAGAATTAAGTCAGGTAGAAAGATAATCCTGACAGCATTGATCCGTTGTGGATCTGCTAGGATTTTTTAACCTTAGAAAATCTTAGCTGCTCTACAAGAAAAGTAGCAGGCCAATAACTCACCGGTTGGTGGGCTGGCGACAATTTAAACGCGGAGGACGCGTGAAATACGTACGGATGTTCCTCGTGCTCGTGGCGGTGTGCACGCTTCCCGCGTGCTACAAGACCGTCCAGGTCCGTCAGCAACGGACCATCCAGGTGAAGACAACCCTGGACAGCATCATCAACACGACTTGGAGTTCGGCGCGCGATTGCCGAATCCAAGCACCAACGTTCGGACAAGCTCGAGATGTAAACCTGCTATCGCAGCAGGAACTCTCTGAGATCGCCCGCAAGTGTGGCGCGGTGTCGGATGAGAGCTACAAGAAGTTTCGGCAAGGCTACGACAAGCTGGTCGACAGCCTCGTCGCACTTCCGCATCCCACTGGTGGGGTGAAACAGATGCTCCACTGGAAGTCAGACCGGATCGGGTCGTGGTTGCAGGGCGTGAGAACGCTCTACGCCGCGCTCAAGTCTGAGCCCGATGTCTTCGTCCCAAAGCTGCAGAGCGGCATCGAGGTTTATGGTGCAGGTTCTGTGCCAAAGATGGACTCAGCTTTTCTGAACATCAAGACTGATGCTGATCTGCTGCGAGTTCGAACTCTGGGGAGCCGGTTCTTTGACGACGGATTCGCCAACGGAGCCGACTTCTTGGCGAAAGCCAAGGACCCCAAGACGTTGCGGTGCTTGACGCTTGACGGCGGAATGTCGCCTGAACAGATCCGGGATTATGTTTCCCGGAACTCATCTGGCGGCGCTCGCATCGTCGATTTGTCTAAGTATCCGAACCTAGCGTACAACGCTACGTGTTCGGAGCAAGGAAACGCTGGGCTGAATCAGAAGTATCAGCCGAGCGATCCGAGCAAGAGCATCAAGACAGGACTCATCAAGCTGAGCGACGGTATCACCATCGCAACCCTTGGCTACTGCTTCAACGCAGCCTTGCCACTACAGGCGATGTATGCCGAGGTGCTAAGCGCCACGGGAACCAAGAAGGTGCCATACGGAGTGCTTCGCGATAGTGTCGTAACTGACACCGTTACGAAGCGGGTCATTGATGGCAAGAAGACCGCCCTGGCCATCGGAGGCATCGCTCTGGTTGGTTTGGGAACCCAGATTAATTGGGGTGGCAAGAGTTCGCCTCCCGGAAAGTCTGGTGGTCCGCCTCGCGGACCTGGCGGAGTTCCCCGGGGACCGTAACCGTAACATTCACGCATAACGAGGGCCCAGAAGCCCTCAATCGAGGTGGGGGTATGCAGGTCAAGCAGTCGCTTGTCTGTGTACCCCTCACCACCTTGAAACTTTAACTGGTGAAATTAGCAAGCATTAACTTTCTAATTTTACTAGTGAAAGCTAGTAATTAATCAAGAATTAAGATAAAGGATATATGACTAAATTAATTAGTTTACTTAAATCCAAATATTCTGTTGCAGTAGTGGTCGTACTTGCTGTAGCAGTCTTTGGATTTACAAAAGTCTACAAACAAGCACAAGCAGACATTGCTTGTACTGGTTACAACACAAATAGTCCGGCATTAAACATTTGGCCATTAACATGGACAGGTGAGGCTTGTCATGACTATGCATTGGTCGATGCAAAGAATTTAAATGGTGGACGTTATGCACTGTCTCAAGCAGAACATGATGCAGGATTTTCTGTTAATCCTGGTGATCGTGTTCGTGTTAGCGTGTATTTCCACAACGGAGCAAATCAAGCTCCTGCATCAGATCCAAACGTAAACATTGCAAGAAATGTAACAGCATTCAGTTTTTACGACAAAAATTCAGGAACATCACACGCTGTTAATGGAAGCTTGATGTCTTCAAATGCAGGAACTGCAAGCAGCTACAACCACGGTGGTGATGTAACTGTTAAAAGTAGCGTTGCTACAACATTGTCATATGTCCCTCAGTCTACACAAATGTGTGTTAGCCAATCATATATCCAGGCTACACGTATCTCGGTTAATACTAGCCCAAGCAATACTTGTGGCACTGCTTTCAACGGAGAAACAATGTATCTGGTTAATTTGCCAGATGGCATTTCTTCAAATACAGGGGTTGACCTCGGCGACCTCCCAGCATGTTTTCCTTATGCAGGTTTTGTAATATACACCTTGCAGGTTAATGGTGTTGCAGGTCCTTCTCAGGCAAACCTTGGATTAACAAAAACAGTTGGTCTTACAGGACAAAACCCATCTTCTAAATCTGTTAATGCTAAAACAGGGGATGTTGTTGATTTCAGAATTCGTGTAGTTAATGATGGTCCTGGAATTGCAAATAACATTAATTTAAAAGATGTTTTGCCTACTGGAATGACTTTAATTTCAGGAACAAGCAGATTAAACGGAGTAGGTAGGTTTGATTCTGTAGTAACCAGTTCTTATGGTTACAACACAGGAATGAATTTAGCATCAGGAAGTGAAATGATTTTTACTTTCTCTGCAACAGTCAATGCAACATATGGAACTTTGCAGAATATAGCTTCTGCTCAAGGGTCTAATACAAACTATGTTTCAGACTCTGCTTCTGTTGTTGTTTCAAGTGTTTCTAATGTTGTTTGTACAATTGATTCATTTACAGCTGACAGCTTAACTGTGAGCCCAGGTTCTTCAACAATACTTCGTTTCAGTGGTTCAAATGTTATTTCAGGATCAATGTATATTTCAGGTGGACGTTTTAACGGCTTCTCATTAACAGGTCTTTCAAGTATTGATACAGGAGCTATATCAACAAACACTACATATACAATTACTGCTAATGGTACTGGTGGACCATGTTCAAGAAGCTTAACAATAACTGTTTCCACCACGCCTCCACCAACAGGAACTATCTGTACAATTGATTCATTCACTGCAGATAACTTAACAGTTAACTCAGGATCTTCAACAACTCTTCGTTGGACAACATCTAATGTTGGTACAAATGGATTGTACTTGTCTGGTGGAAGATTTAATGGTCAGTTAGTTTCAAACAGCGGAAGTATAGACACAGGTGCTTTAACAAACACTGCAACATATACTTTGTTCTCAAGCGGTAACACAGGTTCATGTACAAGAAGCATTACTGTTACAGTTTCTGGAACTCCTGGTACCCCTGGGGTTGCTTGTGTAATTGATACTTTGACTGTTGATTCTGCAACTGTTAACTCAGGGTCTTCAACAACCATTCATTGGACAACATCAAATATTGGTAGTAATGGATTGTATTTGTCTGGTGGTGGTTTTAACGGACAACCAGTAGCAAATAACGGGAGCATTAGTACAAACCCGCTTTTCAACACATCAACATTTACTTTGTTTGGAACAGGCACTAATGGCTCATGTACTAGAAGCATTACTGTAAGTGTCTCTGGTTCTCCTGGTACATCAGGTGTTGCTTGTACAATTGATTCATTCTCAGCTGATAGCTATAACGGGTCATACGGAAATTCAACAATCTTACGCTGGAACACTTCTAATACAAGAAATCTTTACCTTTCAGGCGGAAGATTTAATGGTCAGTTAGTTTCAAACAGTGGAAGTATAGACACAGGTGCTTTGTATGGTTCTACTACATTCTCTTTGTTTGGAGAAAGTAACAATGGATCATGTTCAAGAAGCCTTTCTATTGGAACTTCTCAGAACAACCCAGGATATTCATACTGTACAATTGATTCATTTACTGCTGATTCAACAACTGTAAGCTATGGAAGCTCTACAACTCTTCGTTGGAGTGCAAGTAGCTCAAGTAATCTTTCAATCTATGGTGGAAGATTTAATGGTCAGTCTGTAAGTAGCTTTGGAACCATGGATTCAGGACCTATTACTGGACCAACAACATTCACCATCAGCGGATATTCATCTGGTGGAAATTGTAGTAGAAACTTAACAGTTAATACTTCTTCAGGTCAGGTTGCTGGTGTAAGTTATGGTTTGAATTTATCCAAGAGCGCTTTCAACAACACTAAAAATATTGACGCAACAATAGTTCCTGCAGAAAAAGAAAACTACATTACATACACACTTGTAACTACAAATACAGGTAATACAACAGTTTACAGTCATGTTGTTACAGATGATTTATCTAATGTTATGCAATATGCAGACTTAGATGGAACTGATCAATTACAAAAAGGATATTCACTTTATGGAAACACTATTTCTTTCCCAGCGCAAACAATCTATGCAAATAGCTCTGTTACAAATACATTCAAAGTAAGAGTTAAATACAACTTACCAAGTGGATCTAACTTAAGCATGGTAAATACATACGGCAACACTGTTACTATTCGCTTAACAGCTCCTCAAGTTTTGGGTGTAGGATTTGTTGCTCCTAAAACAGGAGCTGGTGCAACTCTTGCAGTTGTGTTTGCTGCTTTTGTTACAATCCTCTTTGGAATAGCGAAAAGAAAAGGTATTGTAGATAGACTACTTAAGAAAATGCCAAAAGTAAGAATTGAATAACAGAAATAAAAGAAAATCCGCTTGAAATACAGCGGATTTTTTGTTGCTTGTATATTTTGAGTATTAAGATATAAATGGTATAATAAAAAAAGTTTTAGGAGAAATTAAATCAAAAAAATAAAATAAAATGAAGCTTTCCATAGTAATACCTGCATATAACGAGGAAAAGAGAATTCCTGCAACATTACACTCCATTGATACGTATTTAAAGAAGCAGGACTTTGAATACCAGATCATTGTTGTTGTTAATGGTAGCCACGATCAAACATACGAGGTTGTTAGGGAGTTGGCAACAAAGGAAATTGCTAACTTAACAGCAGTAAATCTCGCAAAAGGTGGTAAGGGTTATGCTGTTAAAAAGGGTATTTTAGAGTATGCAGACGGTGATGTCATTATGTTTATGGATGCTGATAATGCAACACCAATTTCGGAAGTCTCTAAGTTCTTTAAATATTTCGAAAAGGGATATGACATAGTTATTGGTTCTAGATATCTAGACCCAGACAAGGTTAAGATAAGTCAGCCTTTTTACAGAATTCTTTTAAGCAGAGCATCCAATCTTTTAATTCAAATATTAGCAGCTCCGGGAATAAAGGATACACAGGTTGGTTTTAAAGCATTTAACAAAAAGGCTGCTAAAGATATTTTCCGTTTTGTTACCATAAGCCGTTGGGGATTTGATTTCGAGGTTTTAAAGATAGGATTTGATAGAGGATATAGGATTAAGGAAGTTGCGTTGTCATGGACAGAACACGGTGGAGGACACGTTCCTTTGAAAGCATACATTGAATCATTACTCGATTTGTTTAAAATTAAATTCCGCTCACTTCGTGGAGATTACAAAAAAGCGTTAAGAGAAAACTAAAACATTGAAAAGAAGTATAAGAACAATAGTATTAAGTGCAATATTAGCAAGCCAATTTGGTTTTGCTTTTGTTGTATATGCATCACCTGTACAGAAATACATTGTTCAAACGAATGATAGTGTTTTGGATTTGAATATTGTTAATCCTTCTAATCTTCAAGAAGTATTTGTTGATTCAAAAGTCAGTGCTTTAAAGAACACCTTCAGTTTTGAATCGCAATACACACTTTCAGAGTTAAAAGAAAAACTAGGTTCAAATATTTCATATATACAAGAGAATCATAATTTTAAAACAGACTCAGTGGTAGTAAATGATCCTGGTTTTAGCACTGATGGGTATAACACAGACAGGCAGTGGGGTTTGATAAAGGCAAAGTTTCCTGAGGCTTGGGAGAAAACACAAGGAAGCAACAGCGTTGTTGTTGCAGTAATAGATACAGGAATAGATGCTTTGCATGAAGATTTATTCATAGGACAGGTTGCTTCTGGTTATGATTTTTTAACAAAAACAATTATTCCTTTTGGAATGAACTCTGATGAGAATGGACACGGAACTCTTGTTGCCGGAGTTATTGCAGCAACACCAAACAACTTCAGAGGCATAGCTGGTGCTGCTTTCACAGTCACTTTAATGCCTTTAAAAGCGCTTGATGCTACAGGATCTGGTAATTCATCTGATGTTGCAGCTGCAATAGTCTGGGCTGCAGATCACGGCGCTAATGTTATAAACATGTCTTTGGGAGGCGTTGGTTTTGCTAATGATGTTGTTCTTTCTAATGCAATTACTTATGCATTTAAAAAGAACATAGTTATAGTTGCAGCTGTTGGAAATGATGTTGCAGTTACTGGTGGAGATTTAGATGTTTCTCCTGTTTTTCCAGTTTGTAATGATAACGGTGAAAACATGGTTATTGGTGTTGCAGCTACTGATGTCTATGATTTAAAAACTGTTTTTTCAAATTATGGTAAGTCTTGCGTTGATGTTACTGCTCCTGGAAAAAGAATTCTTTCTACCATTAACTATGATCCAAACACAAAACAGCCAACCCCAAGTGCTTATGCTTATGCATCAGGCACTTCTTTAGCAGCTCCCTTTGTTTCTGCAGAAGCTGCTTTGTTAAAAGCTTTTAATTCTAATCTTAGCAACAAAGAAATACGAGATAGGATAATTCAATCAGCAACACCAATTGATAATTTAAATCAAACACAATGTAGTGGTAAAGCTTGTAACGGATTAATTGGTTTTGGAAGGATTGATGTTCAAAATGCTCTAGATCAGGTTATTAACAAAGTCACTTTAATTAAAGAAGGGGATTTAGTTTTAGTTAAGGGTTCACAGGGAATGAGAATAGAAAAAATAGTGGAAGAGATCATGGCCGAGCCGGAAAAGAAAAAAGAACTTT
>VMFF01000010.1 GCA_007375915.1 Candidatus Doudnabacteria bacterium Gr01-1014_77 | reverse complement strand
CAAACCGTTTTAAACATGTTAGAGCAGCAATTGCTTGGAATGAGCATGCAGCAGTTCATTCAAGACATGACGATGATGCAAATGTTCTATGTCTTCCATCTGATTTCATTTCAACAGAAACCGCAGAGGATATAGTTTGGTTTTGGTTAACAACAAAGTTCTCTTTTGAAAAGCGATTTATTAGAAGAATAAAAGAAATTAACAATCTAAAATAATGGCTATTGTAGTTCCGGCTATCCTTGAGGATGACTGGGATAATTTTAGAAATAAGCAAGAAGCAATAATAAAGATCCCTGGTGTAAAACGCATCCAGGTTGATTTTTCAGATGGTCAATTTACGAGCCATAAAGATCTACAGATATCAGAACTCGATATTTTAAACCCTGCATTTGAATGGGAAGCGCATTTAATGGTTAATGATCCACGAGCATATTTCTTTGAAGCAAAACTTGTTGGGTTCACAACAGTCCTTTTCCATTTCGAAGCAATAAAAGATAAGAACGAGATTTCTAAACTAGCAGAAGAACTCGAAATATTAAGGAACTTTCCGCAGCCGGAGCAGACCTTTTGATAGCTAACTCAGCGCTTTTTGATACCGGCTCAGAAGGTAACAAAACTCCTGCGGATAACTTCCAGGAACTGAGTCATGCAATTCTCTAGTTTTTGGCATAACATATCAGAGAGTATCAGCCGCACCAATAGACAGTTACTTGTTCTTTTACAAGCGGGGATACTTCTTTTTTTGTTCGCTCTTCGTGATTTAGGAATAGCAGCAGCATTGTTAGTAGCAGGATATTTTGTTGCGAAAAAGAATCAACCAACTGGTTTGGTTTTAGAGATACTTTCCTTAGTGTATTTTCTTTTTTGGTTCATGAAATACAACGGTGCGGTTGGTTTAGTGTATACATACCTTTCCCAAGGAGAAACAAAAGTCTTAGAAATTGTTTCAAAAGCAGAACGTTTGGGTTGGAAGTTCTTTTCAAATTCTTTGGGAGCTGGAGTAATTCTGTTCTTTGGACAAGTTTTACTTGCTTGTCCTTGTTTCCTTGCAAGAAGTAATTTTATCTTTAGTCCATTTCTTTTTGTTTATGAAGATCTTGATTGGAAAAGAGCAAGAGAAAGAAGCAAAGAACTTTCAAGAGGACTTGCTTGGTTTGTTTTAGCAAGAACCTTAGGACTTCTTTCCATCGGATATATTCTTCTACTAATTGCGATTATTTTTCTAATCTCTCAGCAACTCATACTAGGTTTTGTTCTTGTTGGATTAATAATATACTTAGGGTTAGTGCAAAGTAACTTCATTCGACTCTTTTACATTGAAATGCTAGAAGCAACAGAAGAACATAGGAACAGAGATATTGGTTCTCGCTTCAAAGTTTTAACAGCAATTTCACTAGCCATTGTTTTAATAGTCTATATAGTTTTTAAAGTTTTGCCACACTAAAACAAAAATGCAAATATTAACAACACAACAACTTCAACTTAAAGCTAATGATATACGACAAGATATCATTGAAATGCTTTTAGAGGCTAAATCAGGGCATTCAGCTGGTCCTTTGGGTATGGCTGATGTTTTTACAGCCTTGTATTTTAATATCTTAAGACATGATCCGGAAAATCCAACTTGGGTTGATAGAGACAAGCTTGTTTTGTCTTGCGGACATATCTGCCCAGTGCTTTACGCAACCCTTTCAGAAGCAGGGTATTTTCCAAAAGAAGAACTTAAAACACTCAGAAAATTAGGCACAAGACTGCATGGTCATCCACATAATTTAGCGTTGCCTGGAATTGAAAATTCTTCAGGCCCACTAGGACAAGGACTGTCTCAAGCAGTTGGGATGGCACTAGCTTCTCGTATGGATAGAACAACAGGAAGAATCTATGCAATATGCAGTGATGGAGAGCAAGATGAAGGACAAGTCTGGGAGGCATTAATGTTTGCTGGAAAAAATCGTTTACATAATTTAACTGTCATTTTAGATCGTAACAATATTCAAATAGACGGGTACACTGAAGATGTAATGCCTCTTGAACCATTGAAAGATAAATACGAGGCTTTTAATTTTCATGTAATTGAAGTAGATGGACATAACTATCAGCAGATCATAGATGCATGCAATGAAGCAAAAGCAATCTATGAAAAACCAACAATGATAATAGCTCACACAATTCCAGGGAAAGGCGTTGGTTTCATGGAATATGATTACAAATGGCACGGCACACCTCCAAACAAAGAACAGGGAGTAAAAGCTTTAAATGATCTACGAACATTAAGAGGCAGAATTCAAGGAGAACACCAATAATGTCAGAGATTAATTTAGAACTAGCAAAGATTTCTGAAAAAATCGGATCAGAAGATATTGAACAAAAAGCAACAAGAGATGGATACGGTGATGCTTTAGTTGAACTTGGTGAGAAAAATCTCAATGTTGTTGTTTTAACAGGGGATCTCTCAGAATCTACAAGAGCACAGGCTTTTCAAAAGAAATTTCCGGAAAGATTTTTTGATGTTGGGGTTGCTGAACAAAACATGATGGGTATAGCAGCAGGACTTGCACTTGCTGGAAAAATCCCATTTGTTTCTTCGTATGCAACTTTTTCTCCAGGAAGAAACTGGGATCAGTTAAGAGTCAGCGTTGCTTACAGCCAGGCGAACGTAAAAATTGCTGGAGCACACACAGGTGTTTCTGTTGGTCCTGATGGTGCAACACATCAAGCTTTGGAAGATATTGCTTTGACAAGAGTTTTGCCGGGGCTTGTTGTAATTGTTCCTTGCGACTATATTCAAACAAAACAAGCCACCTTAGCGGCCGCAGCTTACAAAGGACCTGCGTACTTTAGATTTACAAGAGAAAAATCACCAATCATTACAACACCAGAAACAGGATTTGAGATTGGGAAAGCCCAGGTTATGCGAGATGGTAAAGATGTTGTAGTTATTGGTTGTGGTCCTGTTTTGTACAATGCATTTCTTGCAGCAAAAGACTTAGAGAAACAAGGCATCAGCGTCATGATTGTTAATAATCATACAATAAAACCGGTTGATAGTGAGACAATAATAGCAGCAGCAAAAAAATGCGGTGCAGTAGTTACTTTAGAAGAACATCAAATAAGCGCTGGTGCTGGTAGTGCTGTTTGTGAAGTGTTAGCAAAAAATTATCCTGTTCCTGTTGAAATGGTTGGTATGCCTGATTCTTTTGGAGAAAGCGGTCAACCAGAAGAACTCATTCAAAAGTTTGGCATGGATTCTGAGAGTATAAAAAAAGCAATTCAAAAAGTAATACAAAGAAAGGGGAAAAATGGTAAAAGCTAAAAAAACAAAGTTTGATATTGTTTCAATAGGAGATTGTACAATTGATGCGTTTTTACATATTGAAGAAGCAGAAGTTCATAATACAAAAAACGGAAAAAAACTAAGCTTTAATTATGGAGACAAAATTCCTTACGAGAGTTTAACAATACTTTCAGCGGGTAATTGTAATAATGTCGCGGTTGGATCTTCTCGCCTAGGTTTGAAAGCAGGATATTATGGAACAGTTGGCGGTGATCATAACTCACATGTCATTTTAAACAAACTAAAAAAAGAAGGCGTTAGCAGAGATTTAATGAGCATACAAAAACATGCTCAAACAAATTTTCATGTTGTTCTTTGGTACAAAAAAGACAGAACAATATTAATTAAACATCAACCTTACACCTACCATCTTCCTTCAGGAATTAATTCAACACAATGGATATATCTTTCTACAGTAGGTCCAAGAGGATTAAAGCTGCATACTGAAATTGTTGATTTCTTAAAAAAGAATCCTAATATCAAAATGGCTTTTAATCCAGGAACATATCAGTTGAGGTTAGGTCTTTCTAAGTTAAAACCGCTTTTCAAACACACAGAAATTCTTTTTGTAAACAAAGAAGAAGCACAGCTTTTAGTTGATGGAAAAACAGAAGATTTTAGAGAACTAGCAAACAGATTACATAAACACGGGCCAAAAACAGTTGTCATAACTGATGGATTGAAAGGTTCTTACTGTTTACACGGCGATGCTTTCTATTACATGGGCATATATCCTCACACGCCATTTGAAGCAACAGGTTGTGGTGATGCATATGCTGTTGGTTTTACGTCAGCAAGAGTTCATGGGCTTTCGGTTCCTGAGAGTTTACGCTGGGGTTCAAGAAACGGCGCTTCAGTAGCAACTAAGATTGGTCCACAAGAAGGATTGGTTAAATTCTCCCAAATGCAAAAAGATTTAAGATCACACAAAAGCTTCCAAGCAAAAATAATTAAATAACAAACAAAATGGAAAAAATAAACGTTGCAATAAATGGATTTGGTAGAATCGGAAGACAGGCTTTTAAAATTGCTCTAGAGAAAAAAGAAATACAGATTGTCGCCATAAATGATTTAGCAAGTCCACAAGTGTTGGCCCATCTTTTAAAATATGACAGCAACTATGGTATTTACAGCAAAGAAGTAAGTTCTGATGACAAGCATATTATCGTTGATGGAGAAAAGATACTTGTTCTTTCAGAAAAAGATCCAAGTGCGCTCCCATGGAAAAAAATGAAAGTAGATGTTGTCATAGAATCAACAGGGAGATTTAACAGCGCAGAAACAGCCGGTGCACATATTAAAGCAGGTGCAAAAAAAGTAGTCATTTCATCACCAGCAAAAGACGAAGGAGAAACAAAAACCTTTGTCCTCTCTGTTAATGACAAAGATTACAATGGTGAACCAATAATTTCAAATGCTTCTTGTACAACAAACTGTATTACTCCTGTTGCCCAGATCTTAGAAGAGAAATTTGGGATTAAGAAAATAATGATGACAACAATTCATTCATATACTGCAGAACAAAACCTAGTTGATGGTCCTCCGCCTGGTCAACACTCAACAGATCTTCGCAGAGCAAGAGCAGCAGCACAAAACATTGTTCCAACATCAACCGGAGCAACCATTGCTGCAACAGAAGCAATCCCTAACCTTAAAGGACTATTCCATGGTCTTTCAATACGTGTCCCAACAGCTGTTGGTTCTCTTTCAGATTTCGTTGCTTTGCTAGAGAAAAAAACAACAAAAGAAGAGCTAAATCAAACCTTTTTAGAGGCTTCTAAAACAAGCCGTTTTAAAGGCATTTTAAGCGTCTCTAATGCGCCTTTGGTGTCTTCTGACATAGTTGGCAATCCAAGCTCAGCAATCGTAGATTTAGGCCTCACAGAGGTCATTGATGGGGACTTTGTTAAGGTAGTTGCTTGGTATGACAATGAATTTGGGTATTCCAACCGCTTAGTCGAAGAAGTGATCATGGTAGCAGGGAAATAACGGGATGAAGTTTTTAAGCTCCCAACAGAATCTTTCGGGGAAAACCGTGCTCTTACGGGCTGATTTAGATGCGCCTAGAGAAGGAAACAAAATTCTTGATGATTCTAGAATCAAAGCATCTGTACCAACTATTAAGTATTTAATAGATCAGGGAGCTAAGATAGTTATTGTTTCAAAAAATGGAAGACCAAAAGGCTGGCAAGAAGAATACACACTCAAACCAATTGCAGAATATATCGCAAAGCTGCTTTCTAAAAACTTTGTTTCTGCAAAAGAATACTCAGACCAGTATTTTAATGAAGTTGTTTTTTTTGAAGGGGATATAACTAAAGAGGGGGCTGTCGGAGAAGTCAAAAAACTTTCTCAGAAAAACATTGTAATTCTAGAAAACATTCGTTTTTACAAACAAGAGGAAGAAGCAAGCCCAGTATTTGCAAAACAACTTTCAAGCTTAGGAGAAATATTTGTTAACGATGCTTTTGCGATGATGCATAGAAATGAGGCATCTGTTTCACTCATACCCAAATATTTGCCAAGCTTTGCAGGTTTAAATGTTGAAAAAGAATTAAATGCTCTAAACAAACTTTTAACTCTCAAAGCAGATCCTTTTATTGTAATTATCGGTGGAGCAAAGATTTCAGACAAAGTTGGTGCCATAAAAAACTTGGGGAAGAGCGCAGAACATGTTTTAGTTGGTGGTGGTCCTGCAAATCTTTTTTTCTTAGCACAAGGCTTTGAGATAGGAGAATCTCTTTGTGAAAAACAAGAGTTAGATGTTGCTAAAGATTTAATGCGTAACTACAAGCAAAAACTTGTTTTACCAGTTGATGTTGTAGTTGCAAAAGCAAAAGATCACACCCAGGCGCGGGTTTGCAAACCAGATCAGGTTTTAAAGGACGAAGCCATTTTAGATATTGGACCACAAACAACCCTGTTTTTTTCAAAGATCGTTAAAGCATCAAAGAAAATGGTTTGGAATGGACCAATGGGTTTGTTTGAAGAAAAACAGTTTTCGCATGGTACAATGAGCCTTGCATTAATATTTGCTGCTCGTTGTAAAGGCTATGCATATGGTGTTGTTGGTGGTGGTGATACACTAGATGCATTAAACAAAGCAAAAGTTTTAGATCAGATTGATTTTGTTTCAACTGCAGGAGGCGCTACATTAGATTTCTTGGCAGGTGAAAATCTTCCTGGATTGAAAGCATTAGAATAACAGAACATATGGAAATACCACATTACAAAAAAATAGTTCTTCTGGTGCTAGATGGTTTTGGTGTTGCTTCTAAATCAAGAGGTAATGCTATTTCAGAAGCAAATCCAGCTCATTTAAACAATCTCCTTACAAACTATCCTGCAATAACCTTACAGGCATCAGGACCTTTGGTTGGTTTGCCTTGGGGAGAAATGGGTAACTCAGAAGTTGGGCATTTGAATATAGGGGCTGGGCGAATAGTTGCACAAGATCTTCCGCGCATTACAGCAAGTATTCAAAGTGGTGAGTTTTTTAAAAACCCAATGTTTTTAAAAGCATGCGAGCATGTTAAGAAAAACAATTCAAAATTGCATCTTCTTGGAATGGTTAGTCCAGGCGGAGTTCATAGTTATGATGAGCATCTTTATGCTTTACTTGGTTTAGCCGCAGAGCAAGGCATTCAAAATACATATATTCATATGATCACAGATGGTAGAGACACAGAACAAAAAGTTGCTCTTACTAGTCTTCAAAAATTACATAACAAAGTTGCTCAGATTGGCGTTGGTAAAGTAGCAACAATTTCAGGAAGATTCTATGCAATGGATAGAGGTGGGCACTGGCAACAAACAGAAATGACATACCAAGCCCTTGTTAATGGCGTTGGAGAAAGATCAATTAGTCCAATGGATGCAGTTGCAACAAATTACGCCAAAGGAATATTTGACGAAATGATTAAACCAACAGTTATGACAGAAGGTGATAAGCCTGTCGCAAAAATTGAAAACAATGATGCAGTTATTTTCTTTAACTTTAGACAAGATCGTGCAATGCAGTTAACTGTAGCCTTTGTTGCTCCTGAAAAAATGGATATATTGCAAAAACATCAACCTCTAGATAATCTTTGCTTTGTAACCATGACCTCTTACATGCCAGATTTAAAAGTAGATGTTGCATACGGACCAATTGAAATTGACAATGATATTGCAAGTTTAATTTCAAAAGCAGGATTAAAACAATTTCATGCTGCTGAAAGTGAAAAGTTTGCACACGTAACATCTTTTTTTAACGGCGGGAAAATGGATCCTCTTCCAGGAGAAGAAAGAAGCATAATTTCAAGCCCTGACAACACAAGTAACTATTCAGACAGACCTGAAATGTCTGTTGCAAAACTTGCTGATACATTAGTTGATCGTATAGCTCACGGAGATGATAGTTTCTATGTTGTAAACTTTGCTAACGCAGATATGGTAGGACACACAGGAAATCTAAACTCAACAATCGACGCTATTAAAGCAATCGATGAAGAGATTGGGAAAATAGCTGCTGCAATCTTACCATTGCAAGGAGCTTTGATAATTACTGCAGATCATGGAAACGCAGAGCTGATGATAAATAACAACACAGGGGAAATAAACAAGGACCACACAACATCTCCTGTTCCTTTTGTTTTGGTTGCAAATGAATTTAAGAGATCAAAGCCCGAACAGATTGATTACGACACCCTTGCTGGCTTTATGCCAGAAGGAGCACTTTCTGATATTGCTCCGACAATCCTAGAACTTTTTGGCATGCCAAAACCAGAACAGATGACAGGTATTAGTTTAATACCTGCTTTAGAAGAAAAGATTGTAAATAAAAGTTAACAGCGTTGGGCTTAGGGTTTTAAGTATAGATTAACTCTATATTTGAAACTCTTAGCTCAGAGCGAGCAGAGCATTTAGGTTAAGGTCAACTTTGAGGAGGATTTACGATGACACTAGCCGTTTCGTCTGATGTCGCGTCTCAGCACGGATCAACAAGACTTTTCCACTTGGCGTTGGTGCGGCATGAGGTACTGGAGCCAAGTCTTGATGGACTCAGCTCTCTTCATGCAGCTGTACTGGCTGATGCGCGCGAGGAGTTTAAGATCGCTTTTGGTCAGATGACGACTCGGTTTCTAACTCAGCGGATCATCCCAGCAGCAATCAATGACTGCGAGTTCAAGATCGTGACCCTGAACCTCCCGTATTCAGACTTTCCCGCCAACGAGCAGCCGCTCGACGATGTGGTATTGGCGCAGAACGGTATTCTTCGTTCGGCTCGTCTGGTTCTCGAGGAGTACCCGTTAGAAACCTTTGCCTCGCCATTGACGGCGTTGCGGTATGCTGCAGGAAACCCCGAAGCGTACATGGACGCTCCAATCAACGTGCTGTTCGAGGCTGGATGTAAGCTCTGGGGTATGACGTTCATGAAGTGGCACGTGTGGCGGAAGATGACTGTGCGCCAGTTCTTCCCAGATACTGGGTTTGAGGTTCAAGAGCGCTTCCTCGTGCTTCGCGGTCGTCTGCGCTGATGTCATCGAGATTTTGGGCCTTGTGCCCGAAGCTAGAGCCGCGTTTTGCTTGTCGAAACGCGGTTCTGCCTTTTCCAAAAACAATCTTTTGATATGGTACAATGAAAATATGAACCGTACTTGGAAGCTTAAAAAACAAATAGAAAAAGACCTTTTTGCCCAGCTTTTAGTAAATCGTGGTATTTCCGGTGAAAAGGAAATATCTGCTTTTTTAAACCCAGAATATGATCAGTTAAATGACCCTTTTCTTTTTTTAGAAATGCGAAAAGCAGTGGATCGTATTTGGAAAGCAATACAAAAAAAAGAAAAGATTTTAGTGTATAGCGATTACGACGCTGATGCAATAACTGCAAACGCAGTTCTATTTAGAATGTTTGAGGCCTTGGGAGTTAATGTTGGAACATATATTCCTGATCGTTTTTCAGAAGGCTACGGTTTAAACTTAGATGCTTTTGAGAAGATAAAAGAGGGGGGAGTTAATTTAGTTATTACAGTTGACTGCGGAACTAATTCAGTTAAAGAAGCAGAGTTTTGTAAAGCAAACAATATTGATTTAATTATTACAGATCACCATGAAATAACTGGGGAGGTACCAGATGCATTTGCGTTGATTAATCCTAAGAATCCAAAAGAAAAATATCCGTACCATGAACTTGTTGGTGTTGGGGTTGCTTTTAAGCTTGCTTGCGCTGTGCTTTCAGAAAAAGAAAAACACAATCTTACTCCTGGTTGGGAAAAATGGTTGTTAGATTTAGTAGCAATAGGGACGGTTGCAGATTGTCATTCCTTAATTGGAGAAAATAGACTTTTGGTTAAGTTTGGTTTAAAGGTTCTACAAAAAACAAAATGGCTAGGGTTAAGACTTTTGTTGCAACTAGCTGGAATGACATCAAAAAGTTTAGATACATATACATTAGGATTCATAATAGCGCCTCGTATAAACGCGGCTGGTAGAATAGAGCATGCTTCATCTGCTTTTGATCTTTTGACTGCTAATGAATATTCAGAAGCAGCAGAGGCTGCAAAAAACCTCGAGGCATTAAATACAAAAAGACAAAAGATTACCGAAGTTGTCATTTCAGAAGCGAGAGAGCAGTTGCTTTTAGTTTCAGAAAGAAAAATTTTGCTTGCTTCAGGAGCAAACTGGCCAAAAGGTGTTGTTGGTCTAGTTGCTGGAAAACTAACTGAAGAATTTGGTAAACCAGTTTTAGTTATGGAACGCGGGGAAACAGAAAGCACTGGTTCAGCAAGAAGCGTTGCTAACTTTAATATCGTAGAAGCTTTAAAATTTTCATCTGAACATCTGGTTAAGTTCGGAGGGCACGCTGCTGCAGCTGGTTTTACGGTTAAAACAGAGCACATTGATGTGTTTTACAAAAATCTTTTGGAATTTGCAGATCAAAACTTAAACACAGAAGATTTTTCTAAAGAAATTGAGATAGAGGCGGAAGTTACAGCTGAGGATGTTAATTTAAAAAACGCAGAAATGCTTGAAGCTTTTGAACCGTTTGGGGTTGATAACCCAAAACCAAAGTTATTACTCTCAGGTTTAGTTATAAAAGATCAGAAGTTAGTTGGTAAAGAACAGAAACACTTACAGTTAAGCTTAGTTTCAGAAGCAGGAAAACTTTTGAAGGCGATTGCTTTTGGATTTGGAAAATCAGCCCCTGATTTGCTTCCTGGTCAAAATATTGATATTGTTTTTGAAATGATAAAAGATGAATGGAACGGGTCAAGTAATGTTAAATTAAGAATTATTGATTACAAAAAAAAGATATGAACCATACAGAAGAACAAACCCATTTAGTTATATATACAGACGGGGGAGCCAGGGGAAACCCAGGTCCTGCTGGTATTGGCGCTGTCTTTTATCTGGAAGATGAGAATGGAAAAAGATTAGAGCTTGAAACTCTTAAAGAATATATTGGTGAACAGACTAATAACTACGCGGAATACACTGCTTTGATTAAGGCATTACAACGAGCATCAAGTATTGGAAAGAAGGTTGTGCTTTGTTACTTAGATAGCGAACTAGTGGTTAAACAATTAAATGGTTTGTACAAGGTTCGAGAAGAGTCTTTAAAACCTTTAGTTTCCGAAGTTTTAAAGTTAACAAACAAGTTTACGAATGTTAGTTTTACACATGTTCACAGGGAGAAAAATGTTTTAGCAGACAAGCTTGTTAACCAGGCTATTGACGAAGCTATTGGAAAAGTGTAATATTATTCCATTATGATTTCTAAAGCATTACAAACAGTGAATAACGGGATGCCACAGTTGTGGTATTACTTTACATACTCCAGGGTTGTTTCGCTGCGGTAATTTTCTATTTTTAAAAGATTATCCCAGCGAGCCAGCGCTGGGATTTTTGTTTGTTGGTT
>VMFF01000080.1 GCA_007375915.1 Candidatus Doudnabacteria bacterium Gr01-1014_77 | reverse complement strand
TAACGCTTTCAATAATCTGCATGCTTAAGAAAGCAAACAGGATAAACAAAACCAGGGAATTACAAAAGGTGTATCGCACAGGACTAACTATGCATACTCCTGCCCTGGTTATTAAATTTGTTGCTTCCCCTAAGACCAGGACTGCTTTTGTTGTCTCTAAGAAAATATCTAAACTCTCTGTTGAAAGAAACAGAGTGAAAAGGGTTTTAAGAGAACAAATGCGTCTTGCATTACCAAAGTTAGTTACCGGTGATTATATGTTGGTTGCTAAACCAAAAGCAGCAAGTTACAAGAACAAAGAATTAGTTGAACAATTAAAGTATACTTTAACAAAAGGCAAGGTTTTAAAAGCATAGTATGAAGAAAATCATCATTGGATTAATAACCATATATCAAAAGACAATTTCTCCAGATCACGGGGTTTTTAAGCATAGACATCCAAATGGTTTTTGTAAGTACTACCCTTCTTGCTCTGAATATACTAAGCAATCTGTTGAAAAACACGGTATTTTAGGGGTTTTTAAGGGGATTTATAGAATATTAAGATGCAATCCTTGGTCACAAGGTGGCATAGATTTAGCTTAAAATATGGGTCATTTATTCCAAGTAGTTTTAGTGGATCCGCTGATTAACCTGATGGTTTTAGGTTATCAGTACATACCAGATATTGGTGTTGTTATTATTTTGATAACTGTAGTTGTTCGTTTGTTGTTGCTCCCTTCTTTTCATAAGTCTTTGAAAGCACAGAAAGCAATGACAGACTTGCAACCAAAGTTGAATGATCTTCGAGAAAAACACAAAGAAGACAAGGTTGCACAAAGCCAAGCAATTATGGCTTTGTATCAAGAGCATAAAGTTAGCCCATTGGGTTCTTGTTTACCTTTGTTGATTCAATTACCTTTGTTGATTGCTTTGTACAAAGTTTTTATCCTAGGATTAGGTGGTACTGAACTACAAACATATCTTTATCCATGGGTACATAATCCTGGTGTTTTGGATCCAACATTTTTTAATCTTGTAGATTTATCTAAGCCAAGCATTCTCTTTGGTGTTGCTGCTGGTATAGCTCAGTTTATACAATCTAAAATGATGGTTGCCTCTCAAAGCGGAGCTACAATGGATACAACCCAAAAAGCTTTACAGATCCAGACAGTTTATGTTTTTCCAATTTTAACAGTGTTGTTATCCATTAAACTTCCTGCCGGTTTACCTCTATATTGGATTGTTACTACCCTGTTTGCCATTGGCCAGCAATATTATATAATGAAGGGCAATAAACCAAAGGTTGAGGTTGTATGAACTTAGACGATAATCAAGAAAATCAAGATCCTGTTCAAGAAATTAAAACCGCGGAAATCGCGGCTTTAATTAAAGAAGCGCTTGAAATAATGGGGGTTGACTCAAGGGTGGGTGTTGAGCAAAATGTACAAGGTTTTACTTTTAACATTTCATCTCCTGACTCTAATTTGTTGATTGGTCAACGCGGAGCTAATCTTCATGCCTTGCAAACCTTGATTCACAGCATTGCTTACAAGAAATATGGACCAACAGATCGTTTCACTTTAGATGTAGACGATTATAAAAAGAAAAGAGAGTGGTATTTAAGAGAAACAGCAATTTGCTTCCATGGGTTCGAGTCCCATTATCTCCACCAATTGACATGCTGGACAAAAAATAATATTCTGATGTTGGTAAGCTTGGCTGCCCGCATTCTAAAAGCCCCGCATAACAGCGGGGTTTTGTTATAAACTAAGAATTATCCAAAATATTAACGCCAGATCGTTTTTAAAATACGGAGCATCAGCAAAACCGTGGAAATATATTGCTGTTAAGAAAAGAATTGTTGATATAGCTAACAACCCTTTTTGCTTTATAGCCCTTGTTATGAAATATATTGTTAATCCCAAGAAAGAAATTAATCCTAAGAGACCCGTTTCAACCCAGAAGTTTAAGAAAATATTGTGCGGGTAGTTTATAGACGGTAGATTTGGATCACTGTTGAATTTGTCATAATTGGTTTTAAAGCCATAAAGTCCTTTTCCTAATATTGGTGAATCTTTTATCATTTTGTTTGCTGTATCCCATAGAGAAAATCGGCTAACTGTTGATTTTTCACCCATGAATGGGAGTATTACCCGGTATCTTAAATTTGGTCTTGCTAGAACAATTGAGGTAGCAACAAAAAATCCTATTAAAGCAGTTAGGCGTTCTTTTTTGGTAGCAAAGAAGATGATATATACACCAGCTGCTGCTATAAAACCAATCCAACCCCCTCTAGAAAGTGTTAGTAAAAGCGCGATTATTCCAAGAGCAAAGGATATTTTGTATACTCGATTTTTTAAAGACTCTTGTTTAACAAATGGGAGTAGAAATGCAAGCAAAGGAGCTAGGTACAAAGCAAAAGCATTTGGGTATTCAAATACGCTTAGGATTCTTTTTGGTTCATTCGTATTCCCCCACCACTCTGTTGGAAGACCTATTAGTGTAAAATATTGAATGATACCAAATGCAGAAATCAACCCTGTGGTTATGAAAAGGATTTTAACAAAACGGATTTTGTTAATTGGGTTTGAAAGGATGAAAGCTGAAGGGAAATATATTAAAAGAGGTATTAAGAACAAGACTAAGAATTGTCCTGCTGCCCTATGTAAGTTAGGAGAAACAAACGTGGAGATTAAACCAGCGACGAAGAAAAGAGAAAGAAATATTATTAAAGTTTTTGGTTGTGATTTTAAAAAGTCTTTGAATGCTTTTGTTGTTTTGTTTTTAAAGATCCAGATTACAAAGGAAATTAAAAAGAGAGCAACCAGAATTTCAAGAAAGTTGCTTGGGATTCCAAAGATTGGAAAGCGGATTACATAGGTAGGAGCAAGGACAAATAAAAGAGTTAGAAGATAGAACATCTATTTAAACCTTAATTTGATGCTTGTGTCAGCAGTGTTCCCTTTGTCATCAACTGCGTGAATAGCAAAGGTGTGAACACCTGCTGGGAGCTGTTGTGATATTTGGAAGCTGTATGGATAACTGTTTATGCTTTGGAAAAATGATCCATCAATTAACAGGTCAACTCTAGTAATTTGGTTATTGGTATCAGGAGAAACGTGTGTTTGGATTATGAAAGGAACTTGGTCTATCGTTGAATCATTAGGAGGAGAAACAACATTGATAGTTGGTGGATTCCCAACATCTATTTGACCATTTATTGGTTGACTCGGTATTGGGGTTATTGGCATGTCACCTTTTGGGATGTATGTATAACCGTGGTTTACAGCCCATGTGGCAACAGCTTGTTCCCAGGAAATATTATCTGGTCTTTCAGAGTGAAGGGTTGTTACTCCACCTGCAAGATGGAGATCATCGTATTCTTTAGGGACTGAAAAGCTTGCGAAAACATCTGTTTTTGTAGCAGTTGTGTATGCTCCTGGAAGTTTACCGGAAAGTGCATCAACAACAATGTTTTGAATTCCATCAGGAACAGGAAATTGTTCTACTGTTGTTCCTTTTAATGCTTCACTCATGAATTGTTTCCAGATTGGAGCAGCTGTCATGACAGCATCCATTTTCATTAATGTACCATCATTGTTTCCAGTCCATACTCCAGCGACTAATGATGGTGTAAATCCAACAGCCCAACCATCGTGAAAGTTTTGTGTTGTTCCTGTTTTTGCAGCAACTGGTCTATCAGGAAGTGTTAGGTAGATTGAACTTGAACCAAAAGTGAATTGTCTTGATTCATTGTCAGTCATGATACTTATTAATTCGTAAACGCTTTGAGGATCTAGAACTTCTTTACTTTGATCTTTGTATTCTTCTAAAACATTTCCATTAGAGTCTTCAATTTTTAAAATACCAGCAGTATCGTGATGAACGCCTTCATTTGCAAATGTTGCATAACCACTAACATGGTCAACAAGAGTCACTTCACATCCACCAAGAACTAAAGACAATCCGCAATCTTTTAACGGACTTGTAATACCAACATCACGCATTGTTTGAACAGCATTGTCTACTCCGATTAGGTCTAGTGTTTTTACTGCTGGGATGTTTAGAGAACCAGCAAGTGCTTGTCGTATTGATACAGGTCCATGAACTTGTCCGTTGTAGTTTTTTGGGATGTAATCTTTGTTTCCGTATTTACCAAAGTTTGTTTCTACATCTAATCTTAGTGTTGCTGGAGATTGTCCGAACTCTG
>VMFF01000009.1 GCA_007375915.1 Candidatus Doudnabacteria bacterium Gr01-1014_77 | reverse complement strand
ATGGGAAACCATTAAAACCGTCAATTTGTTGGTTCTCCAAAGCCCTAAAAGTAAGGAATATAGCTCTTCAGCGGTCTTTACGTCTAAAGCTGAAAAAGGCTCGTCTAGAAGCAGAATTTTGCGTTTTACAGCCATTGCTCGAGCTATTCCAACCCTTTGTTTTTGACCCCCAGAAAGCTCCTTAGGATACTGGTTTTCAAAGGCTTTAATACCAAGCTCAGAAAGTAGCTGTTCAATCTGTTTTTTGGGGGTGTTTAAACTTTGAACCTCAAAAGGAAAAGAAACATTTTGCTTAACAGTTAGCCAAGGGAAAAGAGCACTGCTTTGAAAAACCATAGCACTTTGATCATCAGTAAGTACTACTCCTTTTGTTGGCTCTATTAACCCTGCCACTATTTTTAACAAAGTTGTCTTTCCACTCCCCGATTCTCCAACAATACAAACAAACTCACTTGATTCAATATTTAAATCAATGTCATTTAGGATCTCAACTTTCCCGTAGTATTTATATATATTTTCTAAAGTTATCTTCATTCGAATTTAAACCTTTCACCATATTCAGTTAACCTATGCCAGACTAAACGATCAACAATTAAAATCAAACCAACCAAAACCAAAAGAGATGCAATGAATAATCCGCTGTTATGTCCTGCTGAAACTGACAAGAGATTTCCTAAACCAGGCAAACTCATGTGAATGTTTCCGTAGTTAATATATTCTGAAATAATTATCACGTTCCATCCCTCGCCAAAAGAAAGAACTGAACCTGTAACAATATGAGGAAAGATTGAAGGAACTATAACTTTAAAAAACATTTGCAACCCTTTTGCATTGTAAACTTGTGCAGCATCAAAGATCTCTTCAGGAATTAAATGCAATCCTCCCAAAGCACCAAACAGAATTGACCAAAACATTGCGATAACTAAAACAAGCTGTGCAGCTAGCTCAGGAAGACCAAGTTGTGCAAAAACAACAATAATCAAAGGAAAGAAAGCTAACACAGGAACGCTTTGTAATATATCAAAGATTGGCACTAAAAAGTTCTCAATCTTTTTATGCCTTGTTACTACAAACACAACTAGTAGCGCTAAAAACAATGAGATTAAATACGCTACGCAAAGCCTTAAAAACGTATACAACGAATACACCAAAAGTTGAAACACAGATACATCTTTAAAAACCAACAAAAGTTTAGACAGATCTATGGTTTTAAAACCACTCTCTAGGTATATGGCAAGGAGAGATATAATCAAAAAGCTGAGTATGTAAAAGAATACTCGGCTGCCAAAAGAGTGTTTTCTAAGATGATATTTTGTATGTCTAAACATTTTTTGTTTTAAGACCTTGTTTTAAGGGTAGGCCTGGGTACCGTCTTCTTCGTAAAGATAAATAGCAAGCGTTGGACAACTTTGAGCTGCAAGCATCAAAGTATCATCATCAACAGCGCTTACTTCTAGCATATCAACATCTGTTTTTCCTGAGTCCCTAATTCCGTTCTTTTTTAAAATCACTGCTTTGTTTTCATCATCTAACTGAAAAACTTCTGGGTACAAAGCAACACAAGAAGCAGCTCCAATGCACAGTTCCCTATCAACCATTAAGTATTTAATCTTTCCTGCCATTATTTCATCTCCACATATTTAATGCTTTTTAAATTAGGACAAGCCTCTTGAATGTATCTGTTTAACACTTTGCCGTATGTTATTGGAGCCATGGGGCAACCTGCACAATGACCTTTTAAAGCAAGGACAACTTCATCTTTAGTTGCTTTTAGAATTTCAACGCCGCCTTGATGTGCTTTTACAACAGGATCAATCTTTGCAATCTGTTCAGAAACAGCAGCAAGCGTTGCCTTATCCATAATTGAAATGCCAAGATCTGAGTCCATAACTAGATATTAATGCTTTTTGTTTATAGATTCAACTCTGCGTAGTTCTTTAATTATTGGTGCTGACACTTTAACTAAAGCATCTAAATCAGATTTCTTTGTGCTTCTTCCCAAAGTAATACGAACACTTGCTTTAGCATCATACTTGTTTAAACCAATCGCTAAGAGAACATGCGATGGATCAAGACTTGTTGAAGCACACGCAGATCCAGTAGAAACTGCAAAACCTTGAGCATCTAAATACAAAAGCAAAGCCTCCCCGTCTACACCAACAAATGAAAAGTTAATATTGTTTGGTAAGCGCAAAATATTTTTTTCTGAGTCTTTTTCTACAGAAGGACCGTTTAAAATTGCATCAGGAATTGTCTTTTGAATATTAATGATTAAATAGTTGCGAAGAACTCTTAGTCTCTTGTTTTCAGATTTCTTTAAACGCTCTGCGATTTCTAAAGCTTTTGCAAAACCAATAATTCCTGCAGTATTTTCAGTTCCTGAGCGCAAGCCTCTTTCCTGTCCCCCACCATAGATTAACGGTTTTAATTTAATCCCTGTCCTTATATACAACAATCCAACTTGTTTAGGTCCATATATCTTGCTTGCATTTAAAGTCATTAAATCAACACCAAGCTTGTTAACACTCAAATCCAAAACACCAGATGCTTGGCATGCATCAGTATGAAAAAGAATTTTTTGCTTTCTTTTTAAATTCTCTTTTCTAATTACCTTAACCAGCTCATTTATTGGTTGAACTGTCCCAATCTCATTATTTGAATAGATCACACTTATTAAAACAGTGTTCTTTTTAATTGCTTTAGCAAGATCTTTAGGATTAACAAAGCCTTGGTTATTAACTTTAAGTATTGTTAATTCAATGCCTTCATCTTTTAAAGCTTTAGCGCTTTCTAAAACAGCATGATGTTCAATTGCAGAAACAATAATGTGTGGTTTTTTAATACCGGAAGAAATTACTTGTCTTACAACCCCAAACAAAGCAAGATTAACAGATTCAGTTCCGCCCGCTGTGAATACTATCTCGCTCTCTCTTGCTTCTAAGATATCCGCTATTGTTTTCCTAGCTGTATCTATATCAAACTTAGCTTGCATTCCAAGCTCATAAATACTAGAAGCATTACCAAACTTTTTGTATAGGTAAGGTTGCATAGCACGAACAACCTCCTCGTTTAAAGGAGTTGTTGCAGCATGATCTAGATATATTAACTTTCCCTTTTTATTCCCTAACATACAGCAAATTATCTCATATTTGACCTATTTCTTCAATGCATTAAAATTAAATTGTTGAATAGCTCAGTCCCGCCGGAGGGTGGGCTGCTCAACCGGGACATGCTGGCCCAGGTACCTTGCACGAATGCTTGTGTAACGCCGTGAAAGCGCGAAGTATCCCGTCCTGCGCACAAACGGGGGAGGTATCTTAACAGTGAGGTTGTCCTGAAAATTCGACGGTGGAAAAGGACGGCTGGGGCCAGAAGGCTCCTGGAGGGTTGTGTACGCCGCTTCGGCCTCTGCACAACCCTCTCTATCATTGCTTGAATGCTTTGATTAATGTAAAATCTAAGTACATATGCAATACGCATTCATCTTAGGGAGGGTGTATACATTATCAATTGCTGAACTTCTGGTTGTCCTACAAGACGAACTTGTTGATTGTGATGTCCCCTACAAAATCATAGCCGCTTCTATTGAAGCGTTAATCATTGAAACTGAAAAACAATTAGATCATGAAAAACTCCAGCGTCGTTTAGGTGGAGTTATTAAAATTGTAAGAATAGTTGACTCCGTTAAAAAACGTCCTCAGGATTCTATTAACTTTGCTTTACAGAATTACTTTAAACCTAGCAAGTTAAAAAAAGACTTTCTTAAAGAATATTCTGGGAAAAAACAATTCGGTGTTAGCGTATATCTCCTAGATCCGACTATCAAGGGCTTTGGAGAACCAAAACGTCTTGGTATGTTCATCAAAAAAGGATTACAAGAAGAAGGTGCTTCAATACGGGTTTGTTTACCTGATTACAATTCCCTTTCCCTTGCTTCTGTTGTTGTTACAAAAAACCTTTTGTTACAAAAAGGCGCTGAGATAGTAGTTATTGCAGGAATTGATCGAGTCTATGTAGGTAAAACTTTAATTGTTCAAGACTTTGAAGACTATGGAAGACGCGACTATCAAAGACCAATACGAGACGACAAACAAGGAATGATACCACCTAAGGTAGCTCAGATAATGATCAACTTTGCTCATTTACCAAAGAACTCAATTGTTTTAGATCCTTTCTGTGGTATTGGAACAATCATCCAAGAAGCAATTCTCCTTGGTTACAAAGGGTTTGGTTCTGATATTGCTAAGTTTGCAATATCAGGGAGCGAAAAAAACCTTGAATGGTTTAGAAATAGATACAAGATCCCTCCTGGTAAATACAAACTTGAAGTCGCAGATGTAGCTGATGTAGCTACTACTTTCAAAGGAGAAAAGATTGCTGGAATAGTGACAGAAGGATATTTAGGACCTATGTATGGTTCATTCCCTAAAGATGCAGATATTCAAAAAAACTTTGAGGACTTAAAAAAACTATGGACTTCTGCTTTTAAAGCCATAAAAACACTTCTTCCTAAAGGCGCTAGGGTTGTCATATGTCTTCCTTCATACAGAAAAGATACTGACTCATATATCCCCTTTCCAAGCGTTGACTTCATCACTGATTTAGGCTACAATATTGAAGATCTATTTCCTCCTACTGCTAAAAAGTTGATGCCGTTCTTAAAGCTTACAGAACGAAACTCAATGATATATGATCGTAAAGATCAGGTTGTAGCAAGAGAAATTATCACGTTCATTAATAATTAACAGCTAACAAATGGCACATAAGAAAGCCGGAGGTAGTACCTCGTTAGGCCGCGATAGCGTTTCCAAACGTCTTGGAGTAAAAATATTCGGTGCACAGAAAGTCTCTGTCGGCAATGTAATTGTCCGACAACACGGAAGCAAATTCAGAGCAGGAAAAAATGTGCGAATGGGTGGCGATAGCACTTTGTATGCAACAGCCAACGGATTCGTAAAGTTCTCCAACAAGAAAGTTAGAAGGTTCAATGGAGCGCTAGCAAAAACACGTATCGTAAACGTTGTTCCAAACAAGGCTTAACAATTACTTCTGAAGATATATTAAAACCCCTCAATTGAGGGGTTTTAATTATGTTATTTTTTTCCTTTAGCTACTGCTTTCATGAATCCTTCAAACAAAGGATGTGGTCTTAGTGGTCTTGATTTATATTCTGGATGGAACTGACTTCCCATAAAGAATGGATGTCCTGGTAATTCAATTATTTCAGCCAGTTTTCCATCAGGAGATGTTCCAGAAAATACTAATCCAGCTTTTTCCAATACACCTCTGTATTTGTTATTTACCTCGTATCTATGTCTGTGTCTTTCAGAAATTCTTCTTTGCTTGTACAAAGCCTCTACTTGGCTTCCTTTTTTCAAAACACAATCCCAAGCGCCAAGTCTCATAGAAGCACCATAGTCTCTAACAAGAAGCTTCTTTTCTTGATCCGGCATGATATGAATTACAGGATGTTTTGTTTCATCATCAACTTCAGTGGTGTTTGCATTTCTTAACTTAGCAACATTTCTTGCATATTCAATTGTTGCCATCTGCATTCCATAACACAGACCCAAGTACGGGATCTTGTTTTTTCTGGCATACTCAACTGCTTGGATCATACCTTCAGTTCCTCTTTTTCCAAATCCACCTGGTACAACTATTCCATCAAAGCCAGAAAGAATCTTTTTAGCACCCTCGTTTTCTACTTTCAATGAATCAATCCAAGTTAATTTTGGATTAGCTTTGTTTGACCATGCAGCGTGTTTCAATGATTCAATAACTGAAACATATGAATCAGCAAGCTCAAACTTTCCTGTTCCGAAATATTTACCAACAACAGCAATGTTTAAGTCTTTTTTAACGCTTTTGATCTTCTTAACAAAGTTGCGCCATTCTTTCATGTCTCTTTTACGAGGCTTCATCTTCAACTTCTCAAGGATTATATCCCCTGCATTTTGTTCTTCTAAGATTACAGGTACTTCATAGATTGATTTAACATCAGGGTTTGAAAGTACTGCTTTTTTATCCACATTACAAAACAAAGCAATTCTTTCTTTTCTCTTGTCATCAATAACGGTTTCAGCACGACCAACAATGATATCAGGCTCAATACCCATTGAATTAAGCATTCTAACTGATTGCTGGACTGGTTTAGACTTCATTTCACCAAGGTATGAAGGAACTGGTAAGTAAGCAACATGAATATGCAAAATATCGTCAGGATGTCTTAACTTCATTATACGGGTTGCTTCAAAGAAAATAGCGTTTTGGTATTCACCAACTGTTCCACCTAATTCAATTAAAACAATATCAGCATTTTTAGCAGCCATCATAAACCTTCTGATGATTTCATCAGTAACATGTGGGATTGCTTCAACATCTTCTCCTTCGTATTCAAAAGCACGTTCTTTCCTCAAAACCTCACCATAGATCTGACCAGTAGTAATGTAATTTATTTTGTTTAGCGGTCTATCAATGAAACGCTCGTAATGCCCAAGGTCTTGGTCTGTTTCCATACCATCATCAGTAACAAAAACTTCGCCATGCTCCTGCGGCCTTATTGTCCCTGCATCTTGGTTTAAATACATATCAACCTTAACCGGAGAAATGTTTAAACCCCTTGATTGCAAGATTGCACCAATTGATGCAGACGTAATTCCTTTTCCGATTCCTGAAATGACACCTCCTGAAATGAAGATGAATTTAGAATGCTTCTTTAGCTTCTGGACCTTTGCTCTAGTTGTTTTACTTTTTGCTGTCATTTTCATTGATTAACTTAATTTTAGATTTGGCTGTAATGCCACTTGTTAACTTAATATCAAACTCATACTCCCCTAGCCCTTTGATCTTCGGTAAAATGATTTGATTTTTCTCTAGTTCAAGCTTCATCTTTTCCTTAATTCTTGCTAGCACATCTTTCTCATGCACTGAACCAAATATCTGCCCCTTATCTCCAACCTTAACTGCTAGTGTAAAAGTTCTGCTTGCAAAATCATCTTTTAGTTTTTGTGCTTGCTCTATTTCCTTTTTCTTTTTAGCATCTGCCTGTGCCTTTTCATTCTGTATCTTGCTTATGATCTGAGGTGTTGCAGGTACTGCATACCCTTTAGAGATTAAGAAGTTGCGTGCATAACCGTCATTAAATTCTTTAACCTCTCCTTTTTTTCCTGTTCCTGATAGTTCTTTGATGAATACAACTTGCATGCGGGGAATGTATAAAAATAAAAGCCTCTCCGTGGGAGAGGTTTTGGCTCTTTTCTAGTATAGGGTATCTTTTAAAAAAGCTCAAGTCCTTAAATTCTCAAGTACCTTCGTATAGCTATAGTGCTTGAAATGATGCCTAAAATTAAAGCTGTGACTAGCTGGATTGCAAAGATAATCCAAAGGTTAAAACCCCAGGTATCATTTGTTAGATTTGTGCCAAGATATGAATTTAGGCGTGGCAAAAGATAGTTAAAAATAGGGATGGTAAACAGAATAGTTATGATGCTTGCAGCTAAAGCGTACATAATGCTTTCAATTATGAAAGGCCAGCGAATGTACCAGTTAGTAGCACCAACTAATTTCATAATCTCAACTTCTTCTCTTCTGTTAAAGATTGTTAGACGAATGGTGTTAAAAATAACCAGGATGGCAATGAAGCAGAAAACAACTGCCATGCTAACACCTAAACGTTTAACTGCAGAAAGGATTCTTGAAAGACGCTCAATTACGCTTCTGTTGTCCTGGAAGTTAACCTTATCTATGAAAGCAGAATACTCAACCTTAGAAAGCTCTTCAGCTATCTTTGGATAGTCATTTAAGTTCTTTGCTTTTACTTGAAGAGTTGGTGGTAAAGGATTGTCAGTTAATTGTCCCAATGAATCTTGGATCAACTGATTGTCTGAATGCTTTTCTCTAAATGAAGCAAGCGCATCAGCTGCTGAAACATATTTAACAGATGCAATCTCAGGAAGTTGTTGCAATTCACCTTGAATATCTAAAATTTGTTGTTCTGAAACCTGTGCTTTAAAGTAAACGCTAATATCAACTCTTTCTTGAATATTTTGTATTGCAACTCTTGTGATGTTAAAAGAAACCAACGTAAGAGTTAAAATCGCTAGGGTTATGATCATTATTAAAGTAGCTGTTGCAGAAAGCCAGAAGTTTCTGTAAAAGTTAGTCATGCCTGTTTTAATAACTCTAAAAAGTGTGATTGATTCCATATGTTTAAAGTTTGTAATGTCCTTTTGCTTGTTCCATGGAGATTCTCCCCTTGTCCATGGTAATGACACGTTTTTGAATTTTGTTAACAAGATCCCTAGCATGGGTTGCTAGTAAAACAGTTGTCCCTAATTGATTAATCTTTTGCAAAAGATCAAGTATTTCAAAACTGTTTACTTCGTCTAAGTTTCCTGTTGGTTCATCAGCAATCAATAGAACTGGTTTGTGTGCTAAAGCACGAGCAATTGCAACTCTTTGTTTTTCTCCACCAGACATTTCATCCGGAAAATTATGTGTTTTGTCTTTAAGACCAACAATATCTAGGATCCTTGCTACATCATGCGCGATTTTGTCTTTAGGATACCCTGCAACTTCCATAGCAAAAGCAACGTTTTCAAACGCAGTCTTTTTACGTAATAGCTTCATGTCCTGAAAGACAATACCAATCTTTCTTCTTAGGTATGGTATGTCTTCATCCTCTAAAGAAGCAATATCAATATCATCAATGTATAGTTTTCCTTCATCAACTTTTTCTTCACCAAAGATAAGCTTCAGGAGGGTCGATTTTCCTGCTCCTGATACTCCGACTATAGATACAAACTCCCCGTGCTTTATCTCTAAGTCAATGTTTTCTATTGCTTTTTTGTCTTTGTAAGTTTTTGTTACCTTTTCGAAACGAATCATATATAAATTATATCACAATATTTAATTAAACTGTAGTTTCTAAATATTTTTCAATAAAATCATCTAAATCCCCGTTTAAAACAGCGCTTGGATCTGTTGATTCATATCCAGTTCTGTGATCTTTAACCATTTTGTAGGGATGCAATACGTAACTTCTGATCTGATTACCCCATTCAGCGCTTTTAAACTCACCACGCATTTCTTTCTTTTCTTTCATTCTTCGCTCTTCTTCTAAAACATTTAATCTAGACTGCAAAATCTCCATTGCTTTTTCTCTGTTTTGAGATTGAGAGCGTTCATTTTGAATTGAGACTTTAACTCCTGTAGGGATGTGAGTAATACGAACAGCAGAATATGTGGTGTTAACGCTTTGACCACCATGTCCTGATGCAGTAGTTGTCTCAATTTTTAAATCCTTTGGGTCTATAGTTATACCTTCTTGATGTTCTAACAAAGGTAAAACTTCAACAAGAGCAAAAGAAGTTTCTCTTGTATGCGCTGGATTAAACTCTGAAAGCCTGACTACTCGATGAACTCCAGCTTCGCATCTTAGAAATCCATATGCATTATGTCCTGAAACTTCAAGCAGCACGCTTTTAATCCCGGCCTCTGATCCTTTTGATAGTTCAAGTGTTTCAACTTTAAAACCATGCTTTTCACAAAAGCGCATATACATTCTTAACAACATTTCAGCCCAATCTTGTGCATCAGAACCACCAGCACCAGCATGGATAGCTAGAATAGATCCATGGTCATCATATTTCTTAGAAAAGAAAGCTTGAATCCTTGCTTTCATAAACTTTTCTTTTGCTTGTTCTAGCTGCTTCTCTATATCTCCTTTGTCTGTTGATTCAACAGTTCCGCTTTTAAAAAGTTCTGAGGATAAAACAAAAAGATCTTCAACGTCTTTTTGAAGCTTAGTCCAGAAATCAACCTCTGTTTTCAATGCATTGTATTGCTCAGACTTGGTTTTTGCTGTTTGTTGATCAGCCCAAAAACCACCAGCTTGCATTTCTTCTTCTAACTCGTGAATTTTGTTTTTCTTTGTATCAAGGTCAAAGACGCTCCTTCAGGTTCTGTATTTCAGAAAGTAAACCTTGAATATTTTTTAATAGTTCGTGCATTTAAAAATTGTTTAATACTTCTTTAACGTAATGATCTAACCCATCAAGTTCTTTTATTTCCCCCAAAGAAAGCCACTTAAATGAGTCATGTTCTGTATCTAACACAGGCTCTCCTTCAATACTCGCAGTATACGTTAATCTAACAACGTGTTTATCATTCTTTAAAATATCCTGCGCAGCTATTAGCTTTGGTGTGTCTGTCAAAACAAGCTTTGTTTCTTCTAAGATCTCTCGCTTTAAATTATCAAGCAAAGAAGTTCCGGGATCTATTCTTCCACCAACAATATCCCATGGGTTATTAACTTCAGGGTATACTTCTAAATTTCTATGCAACATCAAGTACTTTCCTTCTTTGTTTTGAAGCAATGCTTTAACTCCTACTTGTAATGTTTTTGTGTTTGTTTCTTCCATTATTTCCCTGCGTCAGGAATCCTGTTCCATTTATTTGTTTCCATGTGCCAGGAATCAACATCAACTTCATTTAAAGAATCCCAAAGTTTTTTAGCAGACTCTGTGTAGAGTTTTTCGTTTCTAACCAAAGCTCTATTCCCCATCCACTTTGAAGGAAGCTTAGAGCCTTTTTGTTCTAACTCTCGCATTTCTAAATCAACATCCAAGTTGTCCGCATCTTTAACAATCTTTGCTTCAATACATTGTCTGTCCTCATATTCTTTCAATGTGTCTGTGTTTAGATCCTCAAAGCTAGTTCCTGCAAACAAATCATTGGCTGCTGAATGCTCATCAGCTTGTACGTATACTTTTTGAACATAGCTGTGATCTGAAACTCTTGTTTCTGCCATGTCATGCACTAAAG
>VMFF01000079.1 GCA_007375915.1 Candidatus Doudnabacteria bacterium Gr01-1014_77 | reverse complement strand
TATTGCAGGGGTTGTACACACTTCACAAACTCGTCTTAAGCTTAGTCTATGGAATGTCTCTTCTCTTGGAAGACTTATATATATTGTCACCAAGTCTTTTCTGCCAACAGCATCTAATGCTTTAAGTAAAAAGTTTGCTTGACCGATTCTTCTTGGGACACCATCAAAGACAACTGTTTTTGTACGATCTATTTGAGACAGCTTTTCTGTTAAAACCTTTTCGATATCATCATCAGTAAGTAAAACACCATTATCAATCAACCCTTTAACGTGTTTACCAAACTCTGAGTCTTGGCTAGATATCTCTCTTAGCAATCCTCCCATTTCAACAAACTCAGCATTGAGTTTTTTTACTAAGAATTCTGCTTGGGTGCCTTTTCCTGAACCTTGCGGTCCGATGAATATGTATGTTGATGTGTTCATGTTGTAGTTATTATACATCTAAAAAACCGCTCTTGCGAGCGGCTTTGAAAAACTAAATTGTTTCGTAATCCCGCATGACCATTTGTGCTTCAATTGATTTGATAGTTTCAATGACAACTGAAACAACGATTAACAAGCTAGTGCCTCCAAGTGTTAATACTTGGGTGTTTGTATATGCTTGGAAAATATATGGTAATACAGCAATCAAAGCAAGGAAAACCGCCCCAAAAACTGTGATTCTGTTTAAGACTCTGTAAAGATATTCTGCTGTTTGTCTTCCAGGTCTTAAACCAGGGACAAATCCGCCGTTCTTTTGAATGTTCTCTGAAATCTCGTCTGGATTGAAAACAATTGCTGTGTAAAGGAAAGTGAAAAGTAAGACAAGCACAAAGTAAAGAATTGCGTAAAAAGTCTGGTTTCTGAAGATTTCTACAATATAGTTTGCGGCATTTGCAACCATAGCGCTCTTTGCTGTTAAGAAGAAGTTTGCGATTAAACCAGGAAGCAACATTACTGAAATTGCAAAGATAATTGGAATGACTCCAGCTTGGTTAACACGCAAAGGTAAGTGAGTGCTTACCCCACCGTATGTCTTGTTCCCTGTCATTCGCTTTGCATATGACACAGGAATATTGCGTTGTGCTTCTGTAACATATACAACAGCTGCAATGACTAGTAAACCGGCTGCAATGAAAGCAATAATCATTGGTAACTTGCTAGGATCATACAAAGAAGCCATTTGTTGTAATGATTGAGGTAGTCTTGCAACTATACCAGCAAAGATGATCAAAGAAATACCATTACCAATTCCATATTCTGTAATGAGTTCACCAAGCCACATCAAAAGAATCGTTCCAACAGCAACTGCCACCAATGTAATTAACCACTGGAAAGAAGTTAAGTTGCCGATTGCTGCTCCACCCTGTGCTGATTGGAAAAGGCGGATTGTGCTGTAACCTTGTAATACTGCCAAAGGAACTGTTAGATATCTTGTATATTGAGCTAACTTTGCTCTTCCTGCTTCTCCACCTTCTTTTTGTAGTTCTGAGAATGAAGGAATAATTACGGTTAGAAGCTGGATGACGATAGAAGCTGTGATGTATGGTCCAACACCAAGCATAGCAATTGAAAGATTAGATAGACCACCACCTGAGAAAATATCTAAGAGGTTAAAAAGCTGGTTTTGGTTAAAGAAATTCTGTAATGATGTAGCACTTAATCCTGGAATTGGAATGTGTGCTAAAAAGCGTGTCAAAATTAAAAGACCAACCATGATCAAAATCTTGTTGCGGAGGTCTTTAGTTTTCCAAATTAAAGCTATTTTATTCATATGTGTATATTATCACAAAAAGTAAAGAAACGCTGTTTAAGCGTTTACTTTGCCACCAGCTTTTTCAATTGCCTGTTTTGCAGTTGCAGATGCTGGTACAAACACTTCAACTTTCTTTTTTAACTCACCACCGAAGACAATCTTAACTTTCTGGTCTATGGCTCTTGTAATACCTGCTTTAAACAAAGATTCCATTGTTACTTTAGCACCGTTTTCAAACTTGTTAAGTCTTGCTACTTTGATTGCAAAAGCTTCAGCGTGTGGGCTCTTGAAACCACGGAGTTTAGGTGTTTGTCTAATTAAAGGCTGGCGTCCACCTTCAAATCCTGGGCGAACATTTCCGCTCTTTCTTGAACCTTGTCCTTTAGCTCCTCTACCAGAATATGTGCCGTGTCCAGAACCAAGTCCGCGACCAACAACTTTTCTGCGCTTAGTAGAACCCTTGTATACTTTTAATTCGTGTAGTTTAACCATATGATTATTTTCTTGCCTGTCTTAATTGATCAGCTGTTTTCATTTTCTTGAATGCTTCAAAGACAGCTTTTACATTGTTTACTTTGTTTGAAGAACCAAGCATTTTGCTTAAGATGTTTTTAACACCAGCTAAATCCAATACGCTTCTTAAAGCACCACCTGCGATAATACCAGTACCTGGACGAGCTGGGAGAAGAATAATTCTGCTTGATTTATACTTTAATTTAATCTGATGAGGAATTGTTCCATTGATCAAAGGAACCATTATCATGTTTTTCTTTGCAGCATTAACTGCTTTGTTTACTGATTCAGCAACGTCAACACCTTTTCTTAAGCCCATTCCAACTTTTCCTTTTTTATTTCCA
>VMFF01000078.1 GCA_007375915.1 Candidatus Doudnabacteria bacterium Gr01-1014_77 | reverse complement strand
AACTATACATTCTCCGCAATTTACATTTGGACAACCAGTAACTTGAGCAACACAACAGTCCCAAATTTTACCAGAACCGCAACTTGTATCACATTTTGATTCTGGTAAAGGTGAAGAACCACATTGTTGTAAACACAATTCTGTGCTGCTTGGACAAATAAATATTGTTGTGGTTGTACTTGTAGAAGTTGTAGTTGTTGTCGTAGTTGTTGTTGGTATTCCAGTCACTGAAAATGTATCATGATATGTTAATGGCCCATTTTGAGACTGTAAAATATTTCCTGATGCATCTGTAAATTCTAACGCTACCCTATAATCTCCTGCTTCTGAAGGTATAGCTTGTGTGCCCCATAAATCTTTTATATATAATCTATTATGGTGGGTTGTTTTAATAAGTGTGAGTGTAGCTCTGATCAATATGCTTCCCGTCGGAATTTTTGACGGGGGTCGTTTCTTTTACCTGACGATTTTGGCATTGACAAAAAGCGAGAAAATTGCGAAGAGAGCGTTTGCATTTTCAACCTATTTGTTCTTGTTTATTGTATTTTTATTAATGTTTTTCTGGGCTGTAAGTTTTATTAGATAATCACAAATCAATAACGCCCTCTTTGGTTAGAGCAGCAAATCTTATTCCAACTGGCAGATTGATAAGTGCAGAAATTAGTGCCATGTGCTCTTTTCCGTCGCCAGAGGCAACACTAAGTGCAACTTCTGTGCCATTAATCTTTCCGCGAAGCTTTTCCTTTATCTCGTCGCGGAGATCAACTAATTTCTTATCCAAATCCACTTTTATGAATTCAAATTGTTTCTCTGATGTAAATTTTGATGCGAAATCGCTACCAAGCAAAATCACGCGATCCCATTCTCCATACTTCAACAAGCCGGAGACCTGACCCCAAGTCCCCTTTCCCGTAGAAAGCAATGCGACGAGTTCCATCAAAAAAACACAAAAACCAAATTTATAAGAATTGTTGTGATAAGGTTTATAAACTAACTTTGCTCTGGGTTTTTGCCGTAAACTACATCGACAAAACCCTTCCAACACTGGTTCTGGGATTTTGGCGCATAATGTAGGAGGTAATTGGTAATAGGAGTAAAAGTAAATGGATTTGAAATCGGATTTAAAGAAAGCACTGGAATCGCTAAGAAAAAGTGGAGAAAGGAAGTTTAACCAAACAGTGGACCTGATTATAAATCTGCAAAAATTTGATTCTAAGAAAAATCAGATAAACCTTTTTGTTACTATACCATTTAAAGTTAAAGAGAAAAAAATCGCTGGGTTTCTAGAAGTTCAGAATAAAGGCGTAGAAACAATAACACCCGAGCAATTCAAAAGATATTCAGAGAAAAAAGATCTTAAGAAACTTGTTAAGAAATTTGATTTCTTCATTGCACAGGCAAGCGTGATGCCAAGAGTTGCTACAACTTTTGGTCGTGTCCTTGGGCCGGCGGGGAAAATGCCTTCACCTCAGCTTGGAATTCTTATGAATGTGAACGACAAAGAAGTCGAGGAATTAAAGAGAAAAATAAGCAATAGTGTAAGAATCAAGATAAAAGAAGCCAGTATAAAACTTGCTATAGGAAAACAGAGTATGAAAGACGAAGAGATAATTGAAAACGTTATTTCTGTCTACAACGCAATGTTAAAAGTTCTGCCAAAAGAAGCAGAAAATGTGAAAAACATAGAGATAAAATTCACCATGACTAAACCGGAGAAGATAAGAATAAGATAAGATGACGGGCAAAAAAACAACACATGTATCTAAGGAAAAAAAGAGAGGACTTGCAGAAATTTCTGAGCTTGTAAAGAAGAAAAGAACCATGCTCGTTGCTTCAATAAAGAATATTCCTGCATCACAATTCCAAGAAATTTCCAAGAAATTAAGAGGAAAAGCAATAGTAAAGGTTCCGAAAAAGAAACTAATAATTAGGGCCATAGATGCATCCGGAAACGAAACACTAAAAGGTCTCAAAGAAAAGATTTCAGACAGCACAGCAATTTTGTTCTCTGATTCAGATTCATTCGACCTTGCTGCAGAGCTTGTGAATAGAAGAAGCCCCGCCAAGGCAAAGACTGGGCAAGAAGCTCCTGAGGACATAGAAATTCCTGCTGGGCCGACGGATCTTGTGCCTGGGCCCGCAATAAGCGAACTTGGAGCATTAGGAATTCAAATTCAAATAGACAAAGGAAAAATAAACATAAAAGAGCCTAAGGTAATTGTCAAAAAAGGAGAAAAGATTTCACAAGGGGCTTCCGACCTTATGAACAAACTAAATATAAAGCCCTTCACAATAGGTTTCATTCCAATTGCTGCGTTTGATGCCAAGGAACAAAAGCTGTACCTCAACATAAAGATAGACAGGGAAGAAGTTTTAAAGGAATTGAAATCTTCATTTGCAAGAGCTTTGCCTTTTGCCGTCAAGATAGGCTATGTTTCACCAGACACAATAAAACTGCTTATCCAGAAAGCCGGGAGAGAAGGAATGGCTTTAAGAAAATTTGTTAAAGCAGATGTCTCAGAAAACAAAATTAATAATAAATTCGAAAATATCCATAATATTAATAGTTCCATACCTAATGGCGACTCGGGAGCAACTGAAAAACTAAATACTCAACAAAATTTTCAGGAGGAAAATAAATAAATGGAAAACATATATGCTGCGCTTTTGCTGCACAAGCTGGGAAAAGAAGTAAGTGAAGAAAACTTGAAGAA
>VMFF01000077.1 GCA_007375915.1 Candidatus Doudnabacteria bacterium Gr01-1014_77 | reverse complement strand
GTTAATTGGGTCAGTTTTAGAATATGTGAAGAAGAATAATTTTGATGGAGTGTCTTTGGATTTTGAACAGGTTCCTAAGGAATCACAAAAAGATTATGTTTCTTTTCTTTCAGGATTAGTAAAGCAAGTTCATGCAGTTAACAAACAGGTTTCAGTTCATGTTCCAGCAGATGACCTTTCCTGGGATTATTCAGGCATAGCTAAAGCAGTTGATCAGGTAATAGTTATGATCTACGATGAACATTTTTCAATAACCGAAGCAGGTCCGATTGCATCTTTGTCTTGGACAGATAATGCTTTAAAGAAGAGAACGCAAGAAATTCCAGCCAACAAGTTAATCGTTGGCATGGGGAATTATGCATATGATTGGCAGGGAGCAAAAGCATCAAGTATTACATATAGCTCAGCGAAAGCCTTAGCAGATAAATACGGGAAGCGTTTGATAACTGATAGTGTTTCTCAGAATAACTATTTTGAATATACAGATAGTCTTGGTAAGAACCACATTGTTTGGGTTTTGGATGAATACAGTGTTGCCATGCAAAAAAGAGCGGCTTCTAAGTATGAGCCGCTTGGGTATGCTTTGTATCGTTTAGGTTCAGAAGATCCTATGGTTTGGGAAACCTTTGTTAGTCCCGGAAGAACTGATTAATAATCCCAGTTGAAGTTGTTTCCAAAGTGTCCCCAAGAAGATGTTTCTGCGAACTTAACCTCATTTAATTTAAGATAGCCTCTAATACCATTTGGGGTTAAATCATATTTTTCAGGAATATTTGTTTCTACCCCATCTATTAAAGCAATTGCCATAACAGGTAGTGGTTTGCCAATAGCATAAGCGAGCTTTACATCAACTTGTTTAGCTCCTTTTTCTTTTAGGAGATCAACCGCTATTTTTCTTGCCATGTAAGCACCAGAGCGATCTACTTTTGTGTAATCTTTTCCGGAGAAAGAACCACCACCTACTTGGTATTCTGGTCCGTAGTTATCAATGATTATTTTCCTACCACTTAAACCAGAATCAGCGTCAAAACCACCAATCATCCAAACACCTGCTGGGTTGATTAAATATTCTTGCGAAGCGATTAAAGATTTAACTAAGGTTTCGAGTTCTTCGCTTTTTGTGTTCTGAAAGCTAGCGACAACAGTTTTAATTTTTTCTCCCTCTACTGTTACCTGTACTTTTCCATCGTATGGGTATTTTTTGAATATATTTTTGCAAAGGTTTCTTGCTAGTTCGTATTCCAAGGGCATTAAGTTTTCTGTTTCTGAAAAAGCATGTCCAACCATTATTCCTTGATCACCAGCACCACCAATATCAACACCGTGTGCAATCTCAGGTGATTGCGTTGTTGCGAAGACGTTTATTGTATATCCTTCACCAACAATGTTACTTACTAACTTTTTAACATCAACCGTTACTTTAGAAGTTATCTCACCACTGATTGTTATGGCTTTATGTCCGCCCATAACTTCAACAGCAACTCGAGCATCAGGGTCGAATTTTAAGTACTCATCTAGAATGGAATCAGCGATGAAATCACAGATCTTGTCAGGATGTTTTGGGGAAACGAATTCCGCTGTTTTTGTATGCATGCGTTAATTATACTGGATCAATTTGGATAGTTAAAGGGTTGACCAGGTTTGGTTTTTATTGTATTCTTTCGAGTTAGTTCACTTCAGAGCCCAAGGGGGGCACATATATGCATCGCAATTCTTTGGTAAAGGGACTGCTAGGCATTTTCGGAGTTTGGTTGACTTCGGCATCTTTGCCGATGATCAACTCTGGAATGCTGAAGCAGTTCTCTCCAGAGGAGTTGCTGACAGCACGCGGTGTGCTCTCAGCGGTCTTAGTCCTCGTGATTCTGCGGGGAAAGGTGCTCGTGTCAGATAGGGGTACCTACCTGATGGCGCTGTTCGTCTCTGGGGCTGCCCTTGGTTTGTACAAGGGAATCCGGATCTGGGGGGCAGCTCCGACGATCATGGTGGTCACAGCAACACCACTGGTTAACTTTGTCATCGGTAAGATTCGTGGCAGAGCGATCCAGCGTGCTGAGATTCCAGGGACGCTGATGATCATGCTCGGCGTGCTGACCGTGCTCTTTAAGCAGGGGTCCAGCTTCAGCTGGCTTGGGTTGTACTGGAGCATTTTCGGCACCATCATGAACGGTATCTTTTACGAGCTGATTCCGCTTTCGAAAGCAACACAGTTCCAAAAGACGTTCTGGAACTGTGTTGCCATCGGAGTGGTGGCAGCGCTCGTCAGTGGAACCAATCCGGCGAAGTTGTTCATGGTCACTCCAGCAACAGGGCTAGGGCTCGTACTGTTTGCCCTGATCGGCGGTTTCCTGTACTGGTGGTCGAACATGATCGCCTTTGACAAGGAGAACCTGCCTGTACAAGCGGCAAGCGTACTTGCGCAAGGAGAAACGATCACCGTGATCCTGGTGTCTATGTACCTAGTCGGAGAACAACACCTTTCCATGATTCAATGGTTTGGTGTTGCTCTCGCTCTCTATGGTACGTGGTATCTGGCGCGGGCTCTTCAGCAAGAATGATGCGATGCGAAACGGAGACTGGCAGATGTCCTTTGGATGTCTGCCAGTTTTCTGTTGCTCTTGACAATACTACTTTAGTTTGATAAAGTGTTCACATGATTAAATGGAATAATTCTAAAACTAATGATTTGATTGAAGCGGTTTTGACCTTAAGACTAAGGATGAAGCAAAGCGTT